>NZ_JAVXUS010000004.1:0-196020 GCF_032334135.1 Halomonas sp. I1 | reverse complement strand
GTCTCTGGACTATATGGCACCCCGAGCACACCCCGCATTAGCTGCGTAGGGTGTGCAGAAACCAGGGGGTCATTACACAATGAGGCGCCGTCCATCGACCTTAGCTAGGCAACACTCAGTACTATCCGCTTCGAGGTACCATTCAGCCTAATATTCTTGACCTAAGCAAAGCACCCACGGTGGTGTCTGGACTAATAACAATATCGACAGAACGTCATCGACCAAGAACTTTTTATAAAATATTAAGGAGAAAATCCACTAACAATTTCTACCTCAGTCAAAGACGCCTTAAACCTTCTAATTTACTGCAGACCCATCCCTCATTTCACAAAAACTATGAAATTCATAGTGGACATGGATCCGTTATCGGCAATCCTGGGGCAGACACCTTCCCCTCGCTCTTTCACTCTTCACTATAGGAAGGGTGCTTACGCTTCCCCCCAAACCCCAAGCTAATGAAACCATAGAATGCCAAACTCCCCCTCTTTTTAACGAGCGACCACTCAAATATTCAAAACTCTTTCGCACAACCTATTAACCTGAGCATCGGAGTGCGAAACCAATACAACAGTCTGTTCTGAGTGAAGCTTCTTCATCATCTCGGCCTCGGCCTTTTTCTTGAAGTGTTTATCGCCGACACTCAGCACTTCATCAAGCAGAAGTACATCAGGCGTCATATACATAGCCACCGAAAAACCTAAGCGCGCCCGCATCCCCGACGAATACGTCTTGACCGGCTCATTCATAAAACTACCGAGCTCCGAAAACTCGGCAATATCATTCAGCCTTTTTTCCACTTGCCTTCGGGTATATCCCATCAGCATACCACTGAGAATAGCATTGTCGGTACCAGGCAACTCAGCATCGAACCCTGCCTGCAAAGCCAGCAAGGAGATGGTGACACCATGGTTGATGACTTCACCACTATCAGGTTGAATGATACCAGCAATGACTCGAAGCAGGGTTGATTTTCCGGCGCCATTTCGCCCCAGCACCCCTAACGTTTCTCCCCGGTGAATATCGAAACTCAACCCTTCCAGAGCCTGGAAATATTCCGGTTTTTGAAACAGCCCGCCCCGTCGTTTATAGCGCACGCCCACATCTCGAAGCGAGATGATGACCTCTCTCCCAGTTTCTGATACGACTTCATTCATTCAATAACAACCCTCGGAAAAATAGGCTCGAAACGTCGATACAGAAAGACCACAACTACCAGTCCTAGTCCGCACCCAAGGGCCACCCAGCCAAGGCCACTCCAGTCCGGCCACTGGTTTTCCACTAATACCAACCTATACTGATAGAGAATATTAGCCATGGGATTGAGAAAGAATAGTGACCGCCACTCTTCTGGAATGCGCTCAATATTATAGAAGATACCACTGGTAAACAGAAGAAACTGGATGCCTGTTGGTATTAGGTTGGTCAGATCACGTACGAAAGGTACTATCATAGCCAGCAAACAGCTCACTACTGCCATCAACAACAACTGCACTAAAACAACGGGAATAAAAGCCAACCAATGAATGGTAGGAGGCAGCCCATACAGTATCAGAAAGATCGCTAGCATGGCGAAGACAAGCAGCTGTTTTCCAGTATTCTGCACAATGCCCACCAGCGGAAAGAAAAGCGGCGAGATGCGGACTTTATGCATCAAGCCCTTGCCACCGACTATGGAGTTGGATGTATGCTGAACCGTCTTTGCAAACCATTGAAAGGGTACCAACCCTGTCAGCAAGTAAGCGATGAACCCAGGCCCTCCACGCTCCATCAATAGGCCGAAGACGACGTAGAAGACCGTCATATAGAGCAAGGGGTCAAGAATCCACCATAGGTAGCGCAAATGATTCTGACTGGCCTCGCTTTTCAGGTTCAACCGTGCTTTCGTCCAGACAAGATCCCAGAACATCCTCACAGTTCTGCGGCTAGGTGGATTAATTACTTCGCTTACACTACCCTCTTGATTGGATTCCTTCTCGAGCCAATCATTGCCGTATTCCTGAGCAAGCTTTAACTGTCGCGCGTATCGCACTTGCCCCATTGCCTCGGCTGCCTCGGCTGCCTCCGCTGCACGAACATACCCCTTGGCATGATCGGGAAAGCGAGAACGCACATCCGCCCAACGTTCCAAGGCCGCCGACCAGTCGCACGCTTTCATGGCCATCTCAGCATATTGTACCCATGGCCAAGGATGATCAGGACAATATTCCCGGGCATGACGGTTCATGGTTACCGCTTCGTCATGTCGTCCAAGTCGTTCCAGTACATCCGCGGCCCTGGCCCATCCAACAATATTCTTGGGAAAGTTGTCTCGCAACATCCTCAATCGTTCTAGCGCTGAGGCAAACTCACCGCGATCGACGTCCAGATCACTCCACTGGGCAAGTACACTAGCGTTGAGCGGAAAGCGTTCCCAGGCTTCACGAAGAAACCTTTCGCTTTCTTCATATCCCTCTAACTGGCGATGTGCGATACTCAACTGTATCCATACAGCGACATCATTCGGATAAAGGCGGCGCAAAACATTCCACCTTTCGATAGCAACGCGCCACTGGCGCTTTTGCATCGCTTCCATGCCCCAGCCGACCACATTCTCCAAAGGAGGGAGAGAGTCGGTCATCGATGCTTCGCCGGCTGATGAACTCTCTTTCATACCCGAATATTCAACTTTGAATTCAAGACTCTAACCCCGTAAACCTTCATACTCATGGAAAGCCACTGCCAACCAATCACTCTCTGCTTAACCAGGAAAACGTCCAGCAGGTGAGAGTTGGCTGGCTTATACTGCCTTCATGGATAACCATGCGCTTCATTAGCATTAAATTCGAATCAATTTTTACAGCCTAATATTCACGAGCCCAAAAGGTACAAACCCTTCAGGATACCACTCTAAACCTCATAGGACTATTCTGAGTGGATAGCACACCGCCGTCCTTGCAAGGCAAGGACCCAAAAGCATCGGGGCCCAGCACAGCAGGGCCCCGATACTTTCGGAGAAGGGTCCGCGATCGTGATGGCTATTACCGATACACGGGCAACCGGGTGCAGACCTGCTCGACCTTGGCCTTCACCTCGGCCTCGATGGCGGCGGTGTCGTCGCCCTTGACCATGACGTCGAGGATATCGCTGATCCAGCCGGCCAGCTCCCGACACTCGGCTTCGCCGAAGCCACGGGTGGTCACCGCCGGTGTGCCGATGCGCAGCCCCGAGGTCACGAAGGGGCTCTGCGGGTCATTCGGTACGGCATTCTTGTTGACGGTGATATGGGCACGGCCCAGGGCGGCGTCCGCGTCCTTACCGGTCAGGCCCTGCTTGACCAGCGACAGCAGGAAGAGGTGGTCCTCGGTGCCACCGGAGACGATATCGAACCCCCGCTCGATGAACACGCCGGCCATCGCCTGGGCATTCTTCACCACCTGCTGCTGATAGGCCTTGAACTCGGGATCCATGGCTTCCTTGAAGCAGATCGCCTTGGCGGCGATGACATGCTCCAGGGGACCACCCTGGCCACCGGGGAACACGGCCGACTGCAGCTTCTTCTCGATCTCGGCATCGTTCTCGCTGGAGAGGATCAGGCCGCCACGCGGACCGCGCAAGGTCTTGTGGGTGGTGGTGGTCACCACGTGGGCGTGGGCCATCGGGCTCGGGTAGACACCGGCGGCCACCAGGCCGGCGATATGTGCCATATCGACCAGCAGGTAGGCACCGACGTCGTCGGCGATTTCACGGAAGCGAGCCCAGTCGATGATCTGCGAGTAGGCGGAGAAACCGGCGATGATCATCTTCGGCTGGTGTTCGCGCGCCAGATTGGCGACTTCGTCGTAATCGATGCGGCCGCTCTCGTCGATGCCATACTGCACGGCGTTGTAGTGCTTGCCGGAGAAGTTCGGGCGGGCACCATGGGTCAGGTGGCCACCGGCGTCCAGGCTCATGCCCAGCACCGTGTCACCCGGCTTGACCAGTGCCTGGAAGACGGCACCGTTGGCCTGGGAGCCGGAGTGAGGCTGGACGTTGGCGTAGCTGGCACCGAACAGTTCCTTGGCGTAGTCGATGGCCAGCTGTTCGACGACATCGACGTATTCGCAACCGCCGTAGTAACGCTTGCCGGGATAACCTTCCGCATACTTGTTGGTCAGCTGGCTGCCCTGGGCTTCGAGCACCCGGGGGCTGGCGTAGTTTTCGGAGGCGATCAGCTCGATGTGGGCCTCCTGCCGTGCGCTCTCCTTCTGCATCGCATCGAACAGGGCATCATCGAAACCGGCAATCTGCATATCACGGCTGAACATCGGCGCAAGACCTCGCATCACGGAAAAATCGGAGGCGCTCATCATACCCCAGCCCATGACGGCTTTCACATGAAAGGCCGTCATGGGTGACCGCATCATTTCTCATGTGGACTTGAGAAATTCTGAAGGATCCTTCATCGCGATCAACGCGTGTGTACCTTCATCGACAGCTTGCTCGGCAGCACCAGCGGGTCATCGGCCAGCGCGTCCAGTTCGTGCTCGCCGTCCTCCGGCAGGGTGAGATGTACGACCAACTCACTGGCCTTGCCTTCCATCATGTCGACCAGCCCGCCGAACAGGGTGGCGAATTCAGGACCGAACATGCTGCCGAGCCCTTTAGCCTGAGTACGCGCCTGGGCCAGGAACTCGCCCTCGCTCACGCCCTGGCGGGTCGCGATCACTGCCGGCAGACGACCGAACAGGCCGAGGTCGGTCAGCGTCGTCTCGACCTCCCCGCCCAGCAGGGTGACGCCCTCGAGGCCATCCACTCCGGCAAAGTATGTCGCCGGGTCGGCACCTTTCGGTAGACGGGCCGGGGTCTCGCTGTCGAAGGTCCAGCGGAAAGCATCGTCGGCCGTCACACGGCTCTCGCCGGTCAACATTGCTCTGGTGTCGCCCAGCGACTCCCATTGTCCGTCGAAGGCGGCATCGAGTGCCAGGCGACCGCTGCCGCCAGTCAGCACATTGCTCATCATGCGCAGCCGAGTCCGTTCCTCTGCCGGCGCCAGCTCGATCATCCGCGCCAGGTCGAGATCGAGCGACTCCAGCTGAAGACCGCCGCTACCATCCGCCATGTCACTGTCGAGCAGCAGCCGTTCGAGGGTCGCCGCCAGACGCTGGGCCTCGATATCCAGCGCTTTCAACTCCACGCGATCGGCCCGCGTGTCGGTGTGATGATCCAGGTCATGCAGGCCCTCGATATTCAAGCTGCCCAGCGTGAACTTGCCATCGCCGATCTCGCCGAAGGCCTCGCCGCTGCCGGCGATACCGGTCGCCTCCAGGCGCCCGATGGTGTCCGGGGCGAGATCCAGGGCATGCAGCCGTTCGACCGTCATGCGGGGGTTCGTCACGCTGTGCGGTGTGTCCCCTGTCGCGTCGAGCACGGTGCGCCCGCGACTCTCGACCGTCAGGTCGTCGACGGTCAATTCGGCGGCTTCGAGGCCATCGGCCAACAGCCCCCGGGGCGACAGCACCGACCGGGAAGGTTCAATGACCACCAGGCGACGCGCGGTGATGGTGCCCTCCTGACCGTCCGTTTCCTCGGTGACGTTCAGCCCTTCCAGAACTACCTGGTCGGGGTTGTCGTAGTCGCCCTCGATGGTATAGCGGTCGACCTGCACCCGCTCGCCTCGCTCGCCGATGTATACCAGGTCTTCCGCCCGGGTCTCGCCGCCCATCATGCTCTCGGAGACATCTCCGATGGTCAGCTCTCCAGGCTGGTCGGCGAACAGCGCCCGCAGGTCTGCCTCCAGCCGCTCGGTATCTGCCAGGGCGGGCCCGACGAGCGGGACGGAAAGTGCTGCGGACAGCGCCAGGCGGGACAAGGCGACACGAACAAGATGCATGATGGGATTACCTCCTATGTAATCTGAGTAGAGTGCGTCCTGCCAGTCTAGCCCAGTTTTTTCTCATGGCTCACGGCGTAAGGCTCCCGGCACTGCCGGGCTCAGGCCTCCCCGAGCAGACCGAGGCTCGCCGCCGGCGCCCGACGCCGGAGTCCTCGCGACAGCCACTGGCCGAGTCCCCCGACCAGCAGTATGCCGACCAGGGGCAGCCCAACCCACAAGGCAGGATGCCAGCGGGGCGACAGGTCCAACCAGGTCGTATAGATGCCGACGGCAGCCAGTTCGGCCAGCGAGGCAGCCAGCAGACCGCTGGCCAGTCCCAGCAGAGCGAACTCGGCTCCCTGAATGCGCGACAGCAACCGGTCTCCGGCACCGAACACTCGCAGCAGGCCCGCTTCATGCGCCCGCACGGGCATGCTCGCGACCAGGGCGGCATAGAGCACGCTGACACCGGCCAGCAGCACGAAGACCAGCACCAGCTCCACGGCCTGGGTCACCTGATCCAGCACCTCGCGAACCCGTGAAAGAATCGACTCGACGTCGAGCAGCGTCACGGCCGGGAAGTCTCGAATCAATCCTCGCAGCAGCTCCTGCTGGCCATCGTCGAGATGAAAGGCGGTAATGTAGCTGTGGCCGAACGGTTCCAGCACCCCGGGGGGGAAGATGACGTAGAAATTGGGCCGGAAGCTGTCCCAGTCCAGGTCCCTCAAGCTCGCGACTCGCCCCTGCAGCGTCTCGCTGCCGACCGCAAAGGTCAGGGTATCGCCGAGCGCGAGCCCGAGGCGTTCGGCGAGCTCGCGCTCCATCGAGATCGGCGCGACCGGGTCGGCAGCGACGGCCCCCATCCAGCCTTCCGCCGTGGACGCCGATGGCTCGAACCATTCGCCGGCCACCAATCGGTTACCGGTCGGCAGTTCGGCACTCCAGGTCAGATTGAGTTCGCGACGCAGGGCATTGTCGCCTTGCGATTCCTCCGGGACCACCTCCCGTGGCGGCTGACCCTCGATGGCAGTGATACGGCCGCGCACCATGGGGTACAGCGCGCTACGCGCCTCGGCGGCCCCGGCCAGCGCCGCCTCGAAGGCATCGCGCTCGGCCGGTTGAATGTTGATGGCGAAATGATTCGGGGTGTCCTCGGGCAACTGAGCACGCCAGGTATCGAGCAGGTCGCCACGCACCAGGGCAATCATGCCCATGGCGAACAGCGCCGTCGCGAAGGCCAGCAGCTGGCCAAGACTGGCAGCTCGACGCCGGGACAACTGCTGGCCTCCCAGCCTCAGGGCCCGCCACAGGCTGTCGTGAGTCTTCGCCTCGCGTGGCAGGCGCGCACAGAGTCTGGCCAGCAGAGCGAGCAAGGCATTCCCCACCCCCCAGAGCGCCAGCAAGGCCAGCAGGCCGCCGAGCAACAACCCCAGGGCCAATACGATATCGCCGGAATACAGCCACAGCAGACCGCCGAACACGCTGGCGGCGACGGCCACCACCCACCAGGCCGAGGCCGGGAGTGGATCGAGCTCTCGGCGCAACACCTTCAGGGCACTGACGCGACGCAGCCGAAGCAGAGTCGGTCCGGCAAAGCCCGTCAACACCGCCAGGGCCGTGAAGATTCCCATACCCAGCGGCAGGATACCCGGCGGCGGCAACTCGATCGGCATGACCGCCCCCAGCAGGGCCAACAGCGCCGCCTGACCGGCCAACCCCAGGACGGCGCCGACCAGCGAGGCCGCCAGCGCCAACCACAAGAGCTGCAAGGCGAAGATCCAGACCAGCTCGCGCTGGCTGGCGCCGAAGCAACGCAGCAGGGCCGCCGTGTCCAGGTGCCGCTCGACATAGCGGCGCGTGGCCATCGCCACGGCCACACCGGCCAGCAGTACCGCCGCCAGCCCCGCCAGACTCAGGTAACGGTCGGCGCGTTCCAGGGCACTACCCAGTCGAGGGCGATCCTCACGGACGTCCTGGACCTCGACCCCCTCGGTGCGCAAGCGGGCAAGCAGCGGTGCCACCTCCTCCACCGTCTGGGCCGAGCCCGCGGCCAGCAGTTCATACTCGATGCGCGACCCTTCCTGTACCAGCCCCGTGGCCGGCAGGTCATCGACATGCATCATCAGGCGCGGATTGAAGCTACCGAACCCCGCCGAGGGGTCGGCTTCGCGCTCGATCACCGCACCGACCCGGAACTCTCCTCCGCCCACACGCAGGCTGTCGCCCGTCTCGACATTCAGCAGCATGGCCAGTCTAGGCGCGACCCACACCTCGCCACGAGGCGGGCCTTCGGCGACCTCCTCGACATCGCCTCCCCGCGAAATACGCGAGACCCCATAATGCGGATAGACATCATCCACCGCCTTGAGACTGACCGACTGGAAGACATCTCCCCGGCTGACCATGGACACCATGTCGACCTGGTCGGACAGCGCCAGCCCTGCTGTCTCCAGCGTTTCTCGCACTTCGGCCTCGAAGGGGCGGGACTGTTCCAGGACCACGTCGCCACCCAGCAGCTGTCCTGCCTGCCGGGTCAGTCCACGGTCCAGACGATCCAGAAAGAAGCCGATCATCGTCGAGGCGGCCACCGCCAGGGCCAGCGCCACGAACAATGCCCGCACATCGCCGGCCCGCAAGTCGCGCTTGAGGCCGCGCCAGGAGAGGCGCAGCAATCGCATCGGCTCGCTCATGCGCCGACCTCTTCGCGAGTCATCTCGACGAGCTGGCCATCCGCCAGGCGTAGACAGCGATCGCAACGCCGCGCCAGGGCGTGGTCATGGGTCACCAGCACCAGGGTGGTCCCGGCCTCATGATTCAGCTCGAACAGGGTGTCGATGATCCGTTCGCCGGTCGTGGGGTCGAGGTTGCCGGTCGGCTCGTCGGCGAATACCAGTTCGGCGCCCGTGACAAAGGCCCGGGCCAGGGCGACGCGTTGCTGCTCGCCGCCGGAGAGCTGCTTGGGCAGGTGGTCGAGCCGCTCTCCGAGGCCGACCCGGGACAGCCAGTTGCGGGCTCGTACCTCGGCATCCGCCACCGCTGTCAGCTCCAGCGGCATGAGCACGTTTTCCAGCGCCGTCAGGGTCGGCAACAGCTGGAAATTCTGGAACACGAAACCGACTCGACCGGCTCGCAGCCTTGCTCGCCCGTCCTCGTCCAGCGCGCCCAGGGCCTGGCCAAACATCGCCAGCCTGCCGGTACTGGGTGCATCCAGCCCGGCCAACAGGCCCAGCAGGGTCGACTTGCCTGCCCCGCTCTGGCCGAGGATGGCCAGACTCTCGCCGGACAGCACCGACAGGTTCAGTTCCTTCAGAATGGTCAGATGCCGTTCACCACTGACGACCTGCTTGGTCAGGTCCTCGGCATGTAGAATCGGTTCATTGGCATTCTCGTTCGAGGAGTTGGACATGCTGCAACGTTCCCCCGTGGGTCGAGTCGACACGCCCTGCCGAAAGCTCCTGCGGCGCGTATGGCTGATCCTGGTACTGTGCCTGGTCGCGGGGCCGGCACTGGCCGCGCCTCGCCCGCTGATCCTGGTGATGGGCGATAGCTTGAGCGCTGCCTACGGCATCGAACGCCAGGATGGCTGGGTCAGCTTGATGGCCGATCGTCTGACGGGCAAGGCCCGGGTCGTCAACGCCAGTATCAGCGGCGAGACCACCGCCGGCGGCAAGACGCGCCTGCCCGAACTGCTGGGACAGCATGACCCGGACATCGTTCTGCTCGAGCTGGGTGGCAACGACGGCCTGCGCGGCCTACCGCCGACCCAGATGCGCGCCAACCTGGCGGCGATGATCGAGGCCAGCCAGGCGTCCGGAGCCAGGGTGGCACTGCTCGGCATCGATATTCCGCCCAATTATGGTCAGGCCTACCGCGATGCCTTCACCGGGGTCTTCACGACCCTTGCGCAGCGCTACGAGGTGCCCCTGGTTCCCTTCCTGCTCGACGAGGTGGCCTTGAACGATGACCTGATGCAGGACGACGGCATTCACCCCACCGCCGCCGCCCAGCCCCGGGTGCTCGACAACGTCTGGACGGTACTCGCGCCGCTGCTGGAAACCTCGGGCGTCAAACTCGCTCGCCGACAGGAGTAGGCCTCAGGGCTGAACGTCGGCCGATTCGGCTGGCGCCTTCTGCCGTTGCTGCAGACCGAGCCCACCGAGGATCAATACCAGGCCCAGCAGCGTCGAGGGCAGGATCGGCTCGCCGACGATGAAGAACAGCAGCAACAGCGATACCGGCGGCGACAGGAAGATCAGGTTGGAGATCCTGGCGGTACGCGAGATCGTGCGCATCGCCAGCTGCCAGAACACGAAGGCAATGCCCATCTCGAACAATCCCACATAGATGCCGGCGGCGAGTCCGGTGGCGCCGACCCACTCCACCTCCGGGCCCAGCAGCAGGATCAGGGTAAGCACCGGCATGCCGACGCTGAAATTCTGCCATTGCGCCACCAGCGGCGAACGCTGGTCGCGGGTATTGAGCAACCAGTACAGCGCCCAGATCAGTGTCGAGACCAGCGCCAGGCCGACTCCCAGAGGATCGGCGAAATCCACGTCGAGCACACGCCCCCGGGTGGCGATCACCCAGACCCCGGAATACGCGATCAGGCCGGCCAGCACGTCCATGCGCGTGAGCCGTTGACCAAGTATCGGCACGGCGAGAAACGCCATGGTCAACGCCCAGGTGTAATTGAGCGCCATGGCTTCCTGGCCCGGCAGCCGGTCATAGGCGGCGAACAGCACCAGATAGTAGGCCACCGGGTTCATCAGGCCGGCCCAGGCAGCGGTCCGCCAGCCGTGGCGAAGGGCCTCTCGAACCTGCCCACGGCGCCATACCAGCACACCGATCACCGCCCAGGAAACCAAGGAGGCGATCCACATCAGGGTCAAGGGCGACATATGGCCAAGCGCCACCTTGAAGGCCGTGGCCACGGTGGACCACAGTCCCACGGCGCCGAGTCCATAGAGAATGGCGCGACGGTCCGGTGTCATAGTCTCTCCCTGCTCATGGGTCAACGCTCAAGCCGCACGAACCCACGGCCCTGCGGGATGGCTCGTATCTCGTATCTCGTATCTCGTATCTCGTATCTCGTAGCTCGTAGCTCGTAGCTCGTAGCTCGTAGCTCGTGGCGCATTATCGATCGACGTGCCCCAGGTCGCGTTCCGGATCCAGCCGGTCGCGCACCTTCTGCTTCAGAATCTTGCTGTCGGGAAAGCCTCCGTCGCGCTTGCGTTCCCAGAGACTCTCGTCGTCGAAGAAAATCTCGAAATGGCCGCCGTGGGAGGGGGCCAACGCCACTTCCTCGAGCGCCTCACCGAAGGTGGAAAGCAGTTCCTGTGCATACCAGGCACTGCGCAGCAACCACTGGCACTGGGTGCAGTAGTGAATGCGAATACGTGACATGGAACCTCGACTACCGCAAGAATTGACGCTCCATGTTACCGCCAAGGAGGGACGATGGCCCAGCGCGAGATCGGTCAATCCCGATGATTCGCGCAGCTCGGTGGTAAAAGTCGGTCGCCAGCCGGCAATCCGGGGTTGCACTGATCGGCATCTCGTCTTATACAGCCGGCAGGTGCCCTCGCCGAGCGCCGGCTCAAGGCCTGGCGCCGTGTACGGCAACGTAGTGACTGGCCATGGGAGGAGATCGCATGCGCCCCGACTCTCTTCACGACGAGCACTTCGACGACCCCGACCAGGATACCGACATCGATGCCGATGCCACGCCCGAACGCCCGACCGGTCGTGCCGAGCAGCTGCGCGCCAGGCGGCGTCTGGAGGACCTGCTCGAGGAGCGACGGCTGCGACGTGACATCGAAGACGACTGGGATCTGGATGAAGAGCAATGATGGGCGGGCATAGTTTGTCCGTCCATTCTCTAGTGTCCTGTTTCGAAGGTTCGTTGACGAGGTGGCGAGCGCATTGGGTCGCCAGAATTCTCCAGTCAACCTCTGATACAGGACACTAGCCTTTCCCCTGTCCGGCCACTATCATCGTGGCCAGTCAGTGCTCCAATCCCGAACCTCCAACCCTAGTGAGATTCCATGGCGCAATACGTCTACACCATGAATCGGGTGGGCAAGGTCGTGCCCCCCAAGAAACAGATTCTCAAGGACATTTCCCTGTCCTTCTTCCCGGGCGCCAAGATCGGCGTGCTCGGCCTCAACGGCGCAGGCAAGTCGACCCTGCTGCGCATCATGGCCGGTGTCGATACCGAGTTCGAGGGCGAAGCGCGTCCGATGCCGAACATGAATGTCGGCTACCTGCCTCAGGAGCCCGAACTCGACGACGAGAAGAACGTCCGCGAGACCGTGGAAGAAGCCCTCGGTGCCATCAAGGACGCTCAGGAGAAGCTCGACGCCGTCTACGTCGCCTATGCCGAGCCGGACGCCGACTTCGACGCCCTGGCGACCGAACAGGCACGTCTGGAGAACATCATCGAGGCTGCCGACGCCCATAACCTGGAACGCAAGCTGGAGGTGGCCGCCGAGGCCCTGCGCCTGCCGCCCTGGGACGCCAGGGTCGGCAATCTCTCCGGTGGCGAGCGGCGTCGCGTGGCACTGTGCCGCCTGCTGCTCTCCAACCCCGACATGCTGCTGCTGGACGAGCCGACCAACCACCTCGACGCCGAGTCAGTGGCCTGGCTGGAGCGCTTCCTGCACGACTACAGCGGTACCGTGGTGGCCATCACCCACGACCGCTACTTCCTCGACAATGTGGCCGGCTGGATTCTCGAGCTGGACCGTGGCGAAGGCATTCCCTTCGAAGGCAACTACTCCCAGTGGCTCGACGCCAAGGAAAAACGCCTTGCGCAGGAGGCCAAGCAGGAAGCCTCACGCCAGAAGGCCATCAAGCAGGAGCTCGAATGGGTACGCTCCAACGCCAAGGGCCGACAGGCCAAGAGCAAGGCGCGCCTCAACCGCTTCGATGAACTGCAGTCCGGCGAATTCCAGCAGCGCAACGAGACCAACGAGATCTATATTCCGCCCGGTCCGAGACTCGGCGACAAGGTCATCGAGTTTCACGGGGTCTCCAAGCGCTTCGACGACAAGCTGCTCTATGAAGACCTCAGCTTCACCGTACCTCCCGGCGCCATCGTCGGCCTGGTCGGCGGCAACGGTGCGGGCAAGTCGACCCTGTTCAAGCTGATCGAAGGCAAGGAGACGCCCGACACCGGCGACGTGGTCAAGGGCGAGACCGTGGACATCGCCTACGTCGAACAGCTGCGCGATGACCTGGACAACAAGCAGACGGTGTGGGAAGCGGTCTCCGATGGCCAGGACATCCTCAACATCAATGGCTATGAGGTCTCGTCCCGCGCCTATGTGGGCCGATTCAACTTCAAGGGCAACGACCAGCAGAAGCGCCTGTCGGACCTGTCCGGCGGCGAACGCGGTCGCCTGCAGCTGGCCCAGACCCTCAAGCAGGGCGCCAACGTACTGCTGCTCGACGAACCCTCCAACGATCTGGATATCGAGACCCTGCGCGCCCTGGAGGAAGCCCTGTTGGCCTTCCCCGGCTGCGCCCTGGTGATCTCCCACGATCGCTGGTTCCTCGACCGGATCGCCACGCACATCCTCGCCTTCGAGGGAGATTCCCACGTGGAATTCTTCGAAGGCAACTACACGGAATACGAGGCGGACCACAAGAAGCGCGTGGGGGACGATACCC
This sequence comes from Halomonas sp. I1, assembly GCF_032334135.1. NCBI lineage: Bacteria > Pseudomonadati > Pseudomonadota > Gammaproteobacteria > Oceanospirillales > Halomonadaceae > Halomonas > Halomonas sp. I1. Next base: position 182,519 of record NZ_JAVXUS010000004.1, on the reverse strand, counting down.
CGCACCGGATGAAGTACAAGCGCATCGACGCCTGACCGGCTTCGCCGGAGCGATAAGCCGTAAGCTTTAAGCTGTAAGAATAACCCCACTGACCTCAGGTTCGTGGGGTTTTCTTATGGCTTACGGCTTAAAGCTTACAGCTCCCAAGCTGTACTGAAGCGAAGCTTCAGTACAGCTTGGGCTCGCCCTGGGGTCGGGTCTTGAAACGCCGATGCAGCCACAGGTATTGCTCGGGGTGGCGGCGGATGGCAGCTTCGATGATGGCGTTGATGCGAGTGGCATCGGCCACTTCGTCGCCGGAGGGAAAGTCTTCCAGGGGCGGCAGGTACTCCAGACGATAGGTGCAGTCGTCGGGATTGCGATGAAAGATCAGCGGTATGACGGGCGCGCCGGTCATGCGGGCGATCTTGGCGGTAAGCTTGATGGTTGCGGCCTCGACGCCGAAAAAGGGCGCAAAGACGCTAGCGTCGCGCCCGAAGTCCTGGTCCGGCGAATACCAGACATTGTGGCCGGCCTTGAGCCGACGTACGACACCGCGCAGGTCATGGCGATCGATGGCGACACCGAAGATGCGATTGCGCGCCCGTGTCATGAAGCGCTCGAACAGCAGGTTGTCATGGGGCCGATAGACCACGTCGGCGGGGAAGAACAGGGAATGCAAGGCACCGCCGAGGTCCAGGGTCGAGAAATGAATGCCGATGATCAACGCGCCCTTGCCCTCGGCTTTCACCCGTGCCATGTGCTCTTGCCCATCGAAGACGACACGATGACGCAAGTGCTCGGGATCCCGACACCAGCCAGTCGCCGTTTCCAGGATACCGATACCATTGGCAATGAAAACGTCCCGTACCAGACAGCGTTGTCGCGCGCCGTCGAGCTCGGGAAAACACAGCCGGATATTGGTCTCGGTGATATGACGACGCCGCTTGGCAAAACGCCAGGCAGCGAGCCCGATGCCCTTGCCGACCCACAGCTTGAGTCGCCAGGGCAGCCAGGCGCTGATATACATGGCACCGATGGCGACCCAGGTCGGCCAGTAGCGAGGATGAAGAAAGCGGGTCGAGGATGCTTGCTCGGACATGGGGCTCTCGCACTTGGATTCAGCCGCCATGATACCGTCTGGGCACCCTCGGCAGCACCCCGGTCAACAACGTATAACTGATGGTCTCGCAGTGGCGAGCCACCTCATCCACCGTCAGTACCTCGCCGCTGGCGGCGCGTCCCCAAAGCACGACCTCGCTGCCGATATCGGCCTCCGGCAACTCGGTGAGATCCACCGTGAGCATGTCCATGGAAACCTTGCCGGCAAGCGCCGTGCGACGGCCCGCGACCAGGATCGGCGTGCCATCGATGGCATGGCGATCATAGCCGTCACCGTAACCGCAGGCCACCACGCCGATACGCGACGGACGCGGTGCCCGCCAGCGCCCGCCATAGCCGACGGGCTCGCCCTCGTCGAGGTCACGCACGGCGATAAGCTCCGAGCGCAGCGTCATCACCGGCAACAGACGACGGCTCGACGCGTTGGAGGCCTCGAGGGGGTCGCTGCCATAGAGCATGACGCCGGGGCGATTCCAGGCACCATGGCTCTCCGGCCAGGCCAGGGTCGCCGGCGAATTGGCCAGACAGACAGGCGCCTCCAGCATCTCGGCCAGATCGCGCATGACGCGCATCTGGTGCTGAAAATAGGCCGGGTCGACATGGTCGGCGGTGGCGAAGTGGCTCATCAGGTGCAGATCGCACACTCGCGTCGGGGCGGCGCTCAGACGCGCCCAGACCGATGCTGCCCGCTCGAGGGAAAAGCCCAGGCGATGCATGCCGGAATCGACCTTGATCCAGGTGGGGACCGGTGTCGCCGGCCGGTGGGCCAGCAATGCCTCGACCTGCCAATCGCTGTGCACCACCGTCCCCAACCCCAGCGCTTCCACTTTTGCCAGTTCATCGGTCGAGAAGATGCCCTCCAGCAGAACAATCGGCGCCGTGATGCCAGCATCGCGCAGGGTTTCCGCTTCCTCGAGACACGCCACGGCGAAGGCGGGCGCCACCCCTTCCAGCGCGCGGGCGCACGGCACCAGGCCGTGGCCATAGGCATCGGCCTTCAAGACCGCCAGCGACTGGCTGTCCGGCGCCAGGTCTCGGGCGAGGCGATAGTTATGGCATAAGGCATCGAGGTCGATGTCGGCACGCAGGGGTCGGGCCATCTGTCACTCCAATGGATCGGGATACGGGGCGAGCGTCTGGACGCTGAGCAGGCACCAGAATGCCACGCCTACACCCGAATAAGATGCCAAATTATCTAGAAAATGCAGTTCAATAGACTATAAATAAATCATTTATCGACTATTTTTCATATTTAAAAGCAAGAAAGCCAGGACAATGTCCTGGCTTTCGCGTGTGTCGAAAGGATCGCTTACTCGAAGATGGCGTCCAGATCCAGCCCCTGCTTGTCGAGCATGCGACGCAACTTTTTCAGGGCCTCGACCTGAATCTGGCGGACTCGCTCACGAGTCAGCCCGATCTCCTCGCCCACCTGTTCCAGGGTAGAGGCCTCATGGCCACGCAGCCCGAAGCGTCGCACCACCACTTCGCGCTGCTTGTCGGTCAGCTCGGCCAGCCAGTCATCGACATGCTGCTTGACGTCACCATCCACCAGGGTGGATTCGGGCCCCAGGTCATTGTCGTCGGTCAGCGTCTCGATCAACGGCTTGTCGCTTTCGCTACCCACCGGATAATCCACCGACGAGACCCGCTCGTTGAGCCCCATCATCTTCTTGACGCTCTCTACCGGCTTGTCGAGGTGGTCGGCGATTTCCTCGGCAGTCGCTTCGTGATCGAGCTTCTGGGTCAGCTCCCGAGCTGCCCGCAGGTAGATATTGAGCTCCTTCACCACATGGATGGGCAGGCGAATGGTACGGGTCTGGTTCATCAAGGCCCGCTCGATGGTCTGGCGAATCCACCAGGTGGCATAGGTGGAAAAACGGAAACCACGCTCGGGATCGAACTTCTCGACGGCGCGGATCAGCCCCAGGTTGCCCTCCTCGATCAAGTCGAGCAGGGTCAGGCCCCGATTGAGATAACGCCGCGCGATCTTGACCACCAGGCGCAGGTTGGACTCGATCATCCGCGAACGTCCCTGCGGATCGCCCTGGCGAGCAAGGCGACCGTAGTGGACCTCTTCCTCGGGCGTCAGCAGCGGCGAGAAGCCGATCTCGTTGAGGTAGATCTGCGTGGCATCCAGGCTGTGGTGATGACGATCCTCTCGGCTGAGCGCCTTCTCGAAGGCTTCGTCACTGTCATCGGCCGCACCGGCTTCGATCTCGACGGTCTCGACGGCATCGTCATCCGCCTCGGCGGCCGATTCCAGATTCACATCCTGAAGGTCCCGTTCAAGCATGCTCATCGATTGCTACCCCATGGTTGCGGCTGGACATCGTTCGTCATGCTGATCACGATCCATGCCCGAGATTATTATTGTATGACGCTCCGGTAATCATACGGGAGAGGCTCGCTGGACACGCTATTCAACGTGCGGGCAGATACTCCAGGGGATCCTGAGGCTGGCCATCCTTGCGAACCTCGAAGTGCAGCCTGACATCCTGGGCATCGCTGTCGCCCATGGTGGCGATCACTTCGCCAGCTCGGACCACATCGTTCTCCTTCACGCTCAGGGTGTCGTTATGGGCATAGGCACTCAGGTACTGGTCATTGTGCTTGAGCAGGATCAGCTTGCCGTAGCCGCGCACCCCGCTGCCCGCATACACCACGATACCCGGCCCGGCCGCCTTGACAGGTTGCCCCTTTTGACCATCGATATCAATGCCGGCGGTGATACTGTCGCCTTCGCCGAAACTTCCCACCACACTGCCATCGGTCGGCCACTGCCAGGGCACCTCATCCACCGGCGTATAGCGGCGCTCATCGTCGTTCTGCGTATTCTGTGCAGAGGTATCGGCATCGGCTTCCCCGGCGCCTGCCGTCTCGCTGGTCTGTGTCTCGGTCTCGGACGCGTCATCCTCCGCTGGCTCGTCGGTGGCCTCGTCGGCGCCGCTATCGTCACCGTCATCGCTGGAGGCGTCGTCGTCGGCCGTCGTGTCGTCCTCGTCGGATGCCGGCTCCTCGTCATCCTCATAGACCGGCCCCGGCACACCGTTCTCCGATGCTTCCTCGCTTGCCGGACCGGCGCCAGACGCACTGTCCTCGGGCAGCAACCAGTCCAGCGAGCCATCGTCGCTGTCGCTCGACCCGCCTCCGGTACCGCTGGCCACCGCACCGGCAGCCGCCACACCAGTGGCGACAGCGCCTTCGGCATCACTGGTACCGTCCGACGTCGACGCTTGACCGGCCGAGCCGCCTTCACCGCCCAGGACCAGCCGCTGACCGGGCTGGATGCTATAGGGCGGGCCGATGTCATTCATCTCGGCCAGGTCTCGATAATCCATATCGTGTCGCCAGGCGATCCCGTACAGGGTGTCACCCGACTTGACGGTGTACTCGGCAGGTGTCGATGCCGCCCGGCCGGTCGACAGATCCTCGACCTGTACCGGCGGCGTCTCGCTCCGGGGTGTGGCACAACCGGCCAGTGCCAGCGCGAGCCCCGAGATCAGCAGCCCCTTATGCATTGGAACCATCCTCCTTGTCCTTGTCTACGCTATCACGCCCACCGGTCTGTGGTGTATCGGTGCCGTGGTTGAGGCGATCAACGCACAGCACCAGGCCGGCACCGACCAGCATCAATGCCAGCACGGCCGGCAACTGGACGGGATCACCGGTGACCACCCCGAAGTCGCCCGGGGTCAAGTAATGATAATCCAGCGGGATCATCTGCCCATCCGGCCCCAACTGATACGACGCCAGTTGGCGCCAGGGCCAGAGCATTGGCAAGGATCCCACGATGAAGCCAACCAGCAGTTGCAGCGTGGCGTCATGGCAACGCCGCAGCAACCAGGACAACAGGCGCGAGAAGACGAACAGGCCGATCAGGCAGCCGCCGCCGAATACGGCGATCAATCCCATGTCGAAATTCCGCACGCCTTCCATCACCGTGCCATAGAGCCCCATGGCCAACAGCAGGAAACTGCCGGAAACCCCCGGCAGCAACAAGGCGCTGATGGCGATGGCCCCGGCCACCGACAGTACCAGATTGGTACTACCCAGTTGCGCGACCCAGGGCATCAGAGCGGGCAACCACTGTGCCAGCAGCAGCCCGACGACCAGCGGCAGCAGATACCACCACCGCCATGCCGCCGGGTGGCGCCAGACGACCAGAGCCGAGGCGGCCACCAGGCCGAAAAAGAAGCCCTCGAGCAGCCGTGGCTGCGCGTCCATCAACCACACGACCAGGTGAGCGACGCTGACCAGGCTGATCACGATACCGAGCAACAGGGGAACCAGAAAACGCAGGTTGAGATACTCGGCCAGCCCGACCAGCCCTTGGCGTCGCCATACGACGAAGGCTCCCGGACCGAAACGCTCGATGGTGTGAATCAACTCTTCATAGATACCGGTGATGAAGGCGATGGTGCCGCCCGAGACGCCGGGTACCGCATCGGCAGCCCCCATGCCGGCACCCTTGAGCAAGAGGCCAAGATGACGCTTCAACGAATGACTCCTTCCAGCAACGGCACGAAACGTACCGGTTCCAGGCGCTCTCGCTCGAACTGGTCGCCATTGCGGCGCACCCGCACGAGCCACTGGCGACCCCCTTTGTCTGCCACCGGCGCGATCATGACACCACCATCGGCCAACTGGGCCAGCAACGACATGGGCATCTCGCTGGCACAGGCCGTGAGCAGAATGACCTCGAAGGGGGCCGCTTCAGGCCAACCGTGTCCTCCGTCGGCCAGTCGCAACTGGACATTGTCCGCCCCGAGCAACCGCAATCGGTCGCCGGCGCGCTGGTGCAATGCATTGATCCTCTCCACCGACCAGAGTTCCGCGACCAGTCTTGCCAGCACCAGGGTCTGGTAGCCGGAGCCGGTGCCAACTTCCAGTACTCGGCCCGGTTCGGCCTGGACGACCAGCTCGCTCATGCGCGCCACGATCCACGGGCGTGACAGGGTCTGGCCGTGGCCGATGGGCAGGGACGTATCCTCATAGGCACGATGCGACAATGCCTCGTCGAGGAACAGGTGCCGCGGCGCCCGCGTCATCACGTCCAGCACGCGCCGGTCGCGAATGCCCTGATAGGCCAGGCGCTCCACCATGCGGTCCCGGGTCCGCTGGGATGTCATCCCGATCCCTTGCAGCAGGCCGGGGCGAAGGTCAGGTGAGTGCATTCAGCCAATCCTGCACGTCGTCGCGCGCCGCATGCCGAGTCAGGTCGGTATGCAGCGGCGTGATGGACACGAAGCCAGCTTCCACGGCGGCGAAATCGGTATCCGGACCATCATCGGCATTTTCGCCTACCGGGGCAATCCAGTAGCGCTTGTGGCCACGCGGATCCCGCACTTCGAGGGGCCGTGCTGCCGGTCCCCGGTACCCCATCCGGGTCACCCGGAAGCCTCGCAGCTCTTCCCAGGCCAGGTCGGGAACGTTGACGTTCAACAGACTGCGCGGCGGCAACGACAGCTGGTCGGCGGCACCCACCAGGCTTGCCGCCACACGACCGGCCGTCTCGAAATGGTGCCGTCCCACCAGCGACATGGCGATGGCGGTCATCCCCAGGTTGCGTCCCTCCATGGCCGCCGCGACAGTTCCTGAATAGAGCACATCATCCCCCAGGTTACCGCCATGGTTGATGCCGGAAATCACCAGATCGGGCCGCTCTTCCCAGACGCCGTTTACCCCCAGATAGACGCAATCCGCCGGCGTGCCATCGACACTGTAGAAACCATTCTCCAGAGCGGACAGCGCCAGAGGCCGCGTCAGGGTCAGCGAATTGCTGGCACCGCTCTTGTCGCGGTCGGGCGCCACCACACGCAGGCGGGCATGCGGCATCAACGCATCATGCAGCGCCCGCAGGCCGGGGGCGTGGACACCATCATCATTGGACAGCAGCAGTCGGCGCATCCGGAGCTCCTCGTTCGTCGTCCCCAGTCGGGGACGGCTGGAAATTCAGGGTCGGGTGATCGATCAATTCGCGCAGTACCGAGGTGGCGTAGGCGCCGGGCGGCAGTTCGAACGACAGCCAGATCGCTCCGTCGATATCGCGTTCGAGGCCGGGCGACGTCAGACGCAGACGCAGGGGGCGCCGCGCCAGGCGGGCGCCGGCACGCTCCAGCCCCTCGCAAAGCGCCGGGTGCGCCGCCAGGGAATCGCGCTCGGACGCCAGGGCGGCGTCCCGGGCCACCGAGTCGCCACGGCCCCACAGCACACCACTGGGGTGAATATCCAGGCGCGCCGCTCTGTCACGGAGCTCATCATCGAGCCGCTCTGTGACGAACTGGCTGCTCGACCCATCCAGGACCACAACCTCCCCCTCGAGCGGCGAGTCCCAGGTGCCCTGCTCGATACGTGCGGCCAACTGGACGTTGAATAGATAACCGCGTGCCGCCGAGAGCAGCATCCCCTGGGGATCGTCGCGCTTCCGCCACTTCCGCGCCAGCAGCGAGGCTGCGCGATACAGGTTGCGGCCATCCGGACCGAATCGCTGAGGACCGAAGTAATTGGGCACCCCATGTCGACACAGCCACGACCAGCGCTCGTCCAGTCCTGGCACGTTCGCGGCCTCCCCCGTCAGCCGCAGCCGAAAGCGGTTGCCACGATGCACGCCACGCTTCAGCTTGCGTGGATGCCGATGCGTCTCCAGCAACACGATGGAAGGCTCCGTCAGGCGAGCCGTCAGGTCGTTCGGCGCTTCACGACCCGGGAGATGTACCGAGAACCACTGGCGGGTCACGGCGACACGATCCTTCAGGCCAGCATAACCGATCGACCTGGACGGTACCTCGCAGGCTCGCGCCAGCTCTCGTGCCACCATATCGCTGGTCATGCCGCGCTTCTCGACCCATAACCAGAGATGTTCCCCTTCTCCTTCCGGCGAGAACCCGAGGACTTCTTCCACCTGGAAATCCTCGGGGCGGGCCCGGTAGGCGCCGGGGCAGGGCGGACCGAAAGGGGCATCGAGCACCCGAGGCCAATGCGGCGGCCAGACGGGACGCGTCTCAGTCATTCGCGCGCTCCATCAGCAGGACAACCGCCTCGGCGGCCACGCCTTCACCACGGCCGGTAAACCCGAGACGCTCGGTCGTGGTCGCCTTGACGTTGACCGAGGAACGCTCGACGCCCAGATCCTCGGCGATATTGGCGGCCATGGCGTCGATATGCGGTGCCATGCGCGGCAACTGGGCGATCACCGTGGCATCCAGGTTGCCTGGGTGCCAGCCACGTTCCGCGATCAACGCCACCACATGGCGCAGCAGCATGCGGCTGTCGGCATCGGCCCAGGTCGGATCGTCATCGGGGAAATGGTGGCCGATGTCCCCCAGGGCACAAGCGCCCAGCAGGGCATCGCAGATGGCATGCAACAGGACATCGCCATCCGAGTGAGCAACGAAGCCATGGGTGTGAGGGACGGCAACGCCACCGATCTTCAGGTGGTCGCCGTCGCCGAAACGGTGCACATCGAAACCGTGGCCGATTCGCATCATGATGTCAGCGGCACTCCTCATCGTCGGTTGGAATCGCACCCGATACCTGGGCGGCCAGGATCTGCCCGGCCAGCGCCAGGTCTTCGGGGTGCGTGATCTTGAGATTGTCGCGACGCCCGGGGACCAGCCGCGGCGACAACCCCAGGGCTTCCACCGCCGACGCCTCGTCGGTCACGGCCACGCCGTCGGCGCGGGCCCGCGCCAGGGCACGACGCAGCACTCCCAGGCGAAATCCTTGGGGGGTCAAGGCATGCCACAGGCCCGCACGCGCCTCCGTACGCGCCACTCGCCCGGCACCATCGTCACGTTTCATGGTGTCGGCCACCGGCGCGGCCAGCAGGCCACCGACGGGATCGTCGTTCACCACGGCGAACAGGCGCGCCAGGTCGTCGGCAGCCACACAGGGGCGCGCCACATCATGCACCAGAACGATCGCCTGCTCGTCGGCGCCCTCGGCCACGATGGCTTCCAGGGCGTTGATCACCGAGTCGACACGTTCCACGCCTCCGTCAACCCGACGCCAATCGCGAAATGGTACCCAGGCGGAATCGAAGTGACGGTCCTCGCCATCCAGGCAGAGGCACAGGCGCGCCTCGGGAAAGGCGGCGTGAAGACGCATCAGCGTATGCGCGAGAACGGTTCGCCCTTCCAGCGTCAGATACTGCTTGGGGCGATCGGCGCCCATGCGTCGGCCGCATCCCGCGGCGGGCACAACCAACCAGGGCGGCGTCACTGAGCCGTCCTCCCGTCTCCCGCACCGGGCACCCAGAAGAACTGCTCGTCGCTACGCACCATGCCCACTTCGCTGCGTGCACGTTCCTCAATGGCGTCCAGACCGGTCTTGAGGTCCACCACTTCGGCGGCCAGGCGCTCGTTGCGCGCCCGCAAGGGGGTATTTTCGGCCTCCAGGCGCTCCACGCGCTGCCCTACCTCGGCGAGCTCGCGAACACTGCCCTCACCCAGCCACAGGCGATACTGCAACAGCGCCAGCAGTGCCACGAGCACGACGGCCAACCACTTGAGCATGCGAGAATTCCGTCACCAGATTGCGATGGCGGCATTATGCCATCTTCCCCCGCCGGCCTCACCCACGAAACGCCCCGGGCCCATATGCCCGAAACAGCAACGGCGACCGGGACAAGGCCCGGCCGCCGTACTGGTATCGCGCCTCAACCCTCGGGTCTCGGCCATTCCCTCCTGTCCCTCAGAGCTGGATTGGCATGCGGAAGGTCAGGCTGATATCGGAGGCATCATCGGTGAGGCCAATGCCCAGGTTGGTCACGATGGAAGTGGAGTCATTCAAGGCATAGGTGCCACCGATATTGAAGACGCCGACATTGGCGTCGCTGTCGATGACCTGGCGAGTACTGCCGTTGGAAGTGATTTCGGACTTGCGGATATGCTCATGGGAGTAGGAGAGCGCCAGGCTGAGTCGCTCGTTGAGCGCGAAGGCCGTACCGAAACCTGCCTGGATGCTGTCGCCCAGGTCGACATCACCGGGTTGATCCCCTGAGGAGGCCGAAATGTCGTCGAACGATTCTTCAAAATTGTAGGTGTATCCCAGGCTGCCGAAGACGATGGCCGGATCCAGCGTCTTGAGCAGCGATATGCTGGTCGTCGCTGCCCAGACACCATTACCGGTAGGCAACTCGGTCGGCACCATCAAGTTCGTATTATCGTCTTCACGCAGACCGATACCATAAGGATCCTTGCCGGTCGGCGCGCGGACTCCTGCACTGATGACGACATCGGGTCGTGTCTGGGTTTCCGGGAGCAACCGATAGGACAAGGTTGCCGAAACATCGCCCAACGCCGCCTCATCGACATCCACTTCGCTTGCCCGTTCCGTGGAAAGGTCATCGCCAATGGACTGATAGGTCGTGCTTCGGTACACGAAAGGCACCGTCACCCCAAGCTCCAGACGATCGGAAAAGCCATACCGCATGTTGAGGTCCAGGGTGGTGATGTGTGTTTCCACTCCGTCGAGGTTCAACTCCCCCAGAAAGATCGCATCCAGGGCGAGAAACCCCCTGAGCGCCAGCTTGGACCGGTCGGAATAAGAGTAATTGATGCTCGGCTCGATGGAGAATCGGTTGTCGAACAGGGTATGCTCTTCGCGAAGCACATTCTCGACGCTCTGACTCGGTCTCGCCTCACGTACCACCTCTCCGTCACTCTGTTGCGCCACGGCCGGAGTGGCCGCGAACCCTGCCATGCCGATGACGACAAGCCGCCACCTTCCCCCTGCACCCTTGGCTGACATGTTATTTTCCACAATCATTCTCCTTCCCCCTCGGTATAGGACCGCAGGCGTACTGACCGGGCGCCACATGCAAGATGTCGGGAGCACGCCTTTCCTGAATCAGCCTAGTCGTCCCTGGAAAACTGTCTCGTCCACTTCTTGTACGGTGTCTTCAACGGCGAAGTTGTGACGCCATGCGCATGGCACTTCTGACGCCCATCGACGATTCCATCGTCGGTCGGTTGTTCATGTAGAGCTGGACTCGGGTCAGGTTCTGCACTCGCTGCAGGTTGCTCGAGAGCTGGATGCGCTGATGCAACCCCTGTCCCGGCAGGATGGCCTGCGATACATGGCCAACGCCGGGCACCTTCATGTCGACACTGAAATCGTTGCCCGACGCGCTGACCGAGACTCGAGTCCCTGACGTCAGGTGTCGTTCGATCCGAGATGAACGCGCCGAAGCGGTCGGCACGGAGGTGCCGGCGGCATCCAGGATATCGATCTGCAACTCGTTAGCCGCCGTGTTGAAGTCCCCACCGGCCTGGATCGACTGCACAACGCCTCTGGCATTGGGCGTTCCACCATCGACCACGACGGCGCCATTGCCCATCGTGGCTTTCAGGCCTGCCCCTTCGACCACCGAAATGACGGGCTCGAACGACACGCGAGGCGTTCTGCCGCTGAGATCGCCCATGACGCCCGCCTTGGCCCGGATATGCTCACCGGTCGCCGTTCGCCATTCACTCGACATCTGTACCCCGAAATACATGATTCGCCCTCGATCCACGAAACGCCCCCGCATGGTGCCCAGTTCCTCGTCACTGAGCTGTCGACCCTCGGAGAACGACTCGAAGCTCGAGGTCGCCGCTACCGCCGGTGAAACTCCCCCCTGCCACATGGCCGCCAGCAACGGCGTAGCCAGAGCAACAGTGCGCCAGGTACTGGCGACCCCGTGATATTTGCCGATCATGACCGTACCCCCTTGAGTGGTACACCAGGCCGACGAGCCCGAGGCTCAGAAAAGCTCGGCGTGCCGAAAACCAAAATCGATCAACTGATCTCGCGGTGCCGGAGAAAAGACGTCCTGCAGGCGATGCGCGGTCAATGGCTGACGCGGATCGAGCAGCACCGTATAACGGTCATACCCTTCCCCCACCACTGCGAAGATGATGTTGTTCCATGCCGCCATGAAGTCGTCGCGCGACATCACGCGGTTGCCAAGCGCCGGATCCCCGACATAGACACGATCTCCCCGGGCCTTCTTCATCACCACGAAATGTTTGTAGCCTTCCAGATCGAGCAGCACAATCACCGGTATCGATATCTCATCCAATGTCGCGGGGTCGACCTCATAACCACGCCCTCGGTAGCCGCTCGTTTCCACATAACGTTTCAGATCCAGCAAGGAAAAACCGCGCTGACGCACGACCTCGGGATCGGCTACCTCGAGCATGCCCGCCAGGACCTCGTTCTCGGTGATGTCCGTACGCCCATAGGCATACTTGAGTACCGTGGCCAGGGCGGCGGCGCCGCAGGAAAAGTCGGTATGCTGTTCGACCAGATCCTCGTAACGTCGCTCGCGGATGGACTGCACGTCCTTGCGCACCATGGTGTCGGACAGCACATTGCCCAGGCTCATGCTGGCCCCCAGTGCCATGTCGGCAGATGCCACACTGAGACAGATCCCCGCCACCATTGCCTTGAATCGTTGCAAACGCCTGGAGTTCATGGTGCGCTCCTGGTCCCGAATCGTCGGAGGCCGAAATCGCCCCCCGACAAGGAAAGAATCTCCCGACCCGCGAAGCGGGCCGGGAGTGTTGAGCCTGTCCTGATACCCATGGGTATCAAGCAGTGCCGAGAGTTACTCGGTGCCGCCGCCACCGCCAGTGCCGCCAGCAGCGGACGACGCGATGGACAGGGAGTTGCGTTGCAGGTTGTTGGTGCCGGCGGCAACGTTGACGCCGATGTTGCCGACCGCACCGCGCAGGGCATTACCGCTCAGGTCGGCATTGTTCTCGTTGGCCACATACACGGTATTGGTCGCCGTGACGCTACCGGAGAGCGTACCGCCCATGGCCATCAGGCCCGCTTCGCGGAAACCCAGCCGGCCACGGTATTCCCCTTCTGTGGTGCCGTCCTCGTTGAAGGCGAAGGCGCCGCCATCGTTGTTGAGGTCCTGAGCACCCTGAGCGGCGGAATCGATATCGATGTGCCCGGTGGCATTGCCTGAGGCATGCACCCCACCGTCACCGTTATCGGTGCCATTCCATGTATCGGGATACAGATCGCCGATCTGGTCGGACTGGCCGGTATAGGTGCCATCGTAAGTACCGGATTCGCGGCCACGGCCGACACCCGCATAGCCGCCCACCATCACGCCGGACACCGTAACGTCCGTAGTATTGGTGAAGGTCTCGGTATGCCCCTTGTTGGTGGTACGGTTGCCATAGGTGGTCTGTACGCCACCCGTGGTGGCATCGGCCGACCCGCTGGAGGTGTTGACCGCCGCGGCCAGGCTGTTCTGCTGGCCATTGCCGACACCGGCGGCCACGTTCACCCCGATGTTACCGCTGGCACCGCGCAGGGCATTGCCACCCATGCTGGCGTTGTTCGGGCTACCGCTGTTCTTGGTCCAGTTGCCTGAGCTGGACTGGGCAGAGAAGGAAGCAGCCTGACCGAACACGCGAGCCGCATCGGAGGCGGCGAGTGCCGCATCATTGGCCTGCTGGTTGTTGTCGCCCGCCGCCACGTTGACGCCGATGTTGCCGGCGGCATTGCGCAGGGCATTGCCATCGAGACTGGCATCGTTGGTCGAGACGGTGTTATGGACCCCATTGCCATTGATCAGCTGCTTGCTGTCCACGGTGGCACCAGCATAGTTGGGATCGCTGGCCCTGACCCGGACATCGACCTTGAGGTCCTTGTAGGTATCGCTGTCGTGATTGAGTTCGACGTCGATGCTGTTATCGAACTCGGAGTCGATACGGCTGTCGGTGTCGAAGTCATTGCCCCCATTCCTGTCGGCGAAAGCCACAGGGGCGGCCATCAGTGCGGCGACAGCCAGAGCGATCGGAGCTTTTTGGAAGGTTTTCATGGTCTTTCTCCTGAATGAACCGTTGGTAATGCGTCATTACTGTCTGATTTACGCTACTGCCCCAGCGTCATGTTCATGCGGAAGCTGTTGCGCGTAGCGTTCCCCGTACCGGCTGACTGGTTGACCTGAATCACCCCGCGGGCACCGCTGAAGGTCGTACTGTCGATCTCGACCCTTCGGCCAGTGTCCTCGGTGGAGTCATCCCCGCCACCGTTCAGCCCCTGCTGACTCGCCAGCACCTGTTGCAGGTTCCTGTCATCCAGGGTGCTGACGTCGATGCCCAGAGCCATGCCGAACGCATTGCTCTGCACATTGCCTTGGCCTGCCGCTTGGTTGACCGACATCCAGCCGCTCGCCTCACGGAAGGCCTTGTCCTGTATCTGCACGTCGTTCTGCAGGCTGATCAGGCTCTCGTCGATGCGCGCCTGCTGAACCAACTGACCGGACGTGCCGGACGTTCTACCGATGGATAGAGCGCCGCTGTTGGCTTGCCGGTTTCCCTCCCCGGCGGCCATGTTGGTGTTCGCCACGCCGCTGACGTGGCTCAGGGCACTGCCTTGAAGAACCGTGCTGTTGCGCAGCCCGATATCCTGGGCATTGGCCGTATCGAAACTGGCCATCATCATCCCCAGGCACGTCGCGAAGATCGTGTGCCTGACGAGATCTCGAACCTCGGGACGCGCTGCCGCCGACTGACGTGTCGCAATGGAGTGCCGCATGATCAACGCTCCCCTGTGAGCGGCGACAAGGCGCCTTTTATGGTGCCAGCGAGCCCAGAGGTGACACCGACCACCCCGCCACCGACCGAACCACCGCCGAGGCTGCCTGCCGCCTGCCCGGAGCGGGCCGAAACGGCCCCCGAACGCCCCGATACGTCGGTACCCAGCGTCCGGTGCAGCTGCGGCATGCCGAGGCTCGCGCCGCTGCTGATGCCCGCCGCACGGTCATCGGTCAGAACCACCGCCCTGACGCCCGAAAGCTGGCGGTGCGTCTCGCGGGTCACCGCCTCATTGAGTTCGGTGTTGCGGCGCAGATCCACCCGGGCCCTGATCGGCCCACCGACACGGTCCGATTGACCGAAGGCTGCAGGTTCCACCTCGCGCAGAATGATCACTTCACCGGGCTGCACCCCTGGCCGCAGGTTGTGCTGTCCCCGGGCTTCCTCGACCCCGGCGCCCAGCAGCACTGCCGCCGCCACGCCGACAGCCCCCAGCATGGATCGTCCCCTCACGACACCGACGTGGCTGCTTGTTGTCCCCTGCATTGTCATGTCGCTCACCTGTTGTCTCGTTGGCTAATGGTGTGGTTGCGCTGCAGGTTGCCGGCCCCGTCCATCAGTCGCGCTTGCCCGCTGCGATCGACGCCCCCTGCATCGTGCCCAGGGCGTTCATCCCAGAGGATGACCTGCCCTGCTCGCGGCACCTGCCATTCCGGCGTATAGCGACCCTGGATCCCGTCGAGCACCTCATCCGTCAATGCGACCTGGCGCTCGACCCTCGGACTCTCGAATATCTCGGGGACATCCGGACCGCGCTGTTCCGCAGCCACGTTCGACGCCACGCCCAGCCCAGAGAGGACGACAACCCGCCACAGCCAGCTCGTCTTGCGAATTCGGTGAGTCATGCTGGTGTCCTCGCTTTTGCCAGGGTCCGCTTTGTGTCCCTTTGTATGAGCAAGGCGCGTGCCAACATCGTTTTTCTTTTGTTTACAAATACTTGGAGATTTCAGGCCACACAAAAGTGTTAACTTCATGAAACATTTCGGGGCCAGGCGATCGTCCCGGACCAGGGAATTCTTATTAATGCCTTGTTGAATCAAGGCATTACGATAAGTGTTAGGCAGATGAAACAGCGGAGGGGGCAAACAGGAGGGCAGGACACACAACGCAGGACGCCCGCCGAAGATATTCGACAGGCGTCATGGAAGGTATCAAGTACTGAAGGGGCTACAGCTGAGCCGGGTGGGGCGCCGGATCATCCTCTGTCGTTCCACCCGGGGTGCGCGGAATACCGTGCTTGTTGAGCAGCCGGTACATGGTGACGCGCGATACGCCGAGCTCATCGGCGGCAGGGTGAACCCGATACTTGTTGCGGGCCAGGGCCGCCAGCAGAGAGTCGCGTTCGGCGCGTTCCCGCGCTTGATCCAGCGTCAGCACATGGCGATGAATGCGACGCCGCTCGATCCCCAGGTCGTCGGGCTGGATCAACCGACCCTCGCACATCACCATGGCGCGCCGCACGCGGTTGATCAGCTCGCGGACATTGCCCGGCCAGGGATACTGCCGCATCAATGCCAACGATTCCCGCGAGAAGCCCTTCAGGTAGGCCGGCTTGTCACTGGCGAAACGCTTGAAGAAGAAGCGCGCCAGGATTTCGATATCCTCGGGATGTTCCCTCAGGGCCGGCACCGTGATCTGCAGGACATTGAGCCGGTGATAGAGGTCCTCACGGAAACGTCCGTCATCGACGGCCTTGGCGAGATCGATATGAGTGGCCGCCAGAATCCGCACATCCACGCTGATCTCGCTCAACCCTCCGATTCGCTGGATGCGTCGTGTCTCAAGAAAGCGCAGCAGGTTGACCTGCAACTCCAGCGGCAGGTCCCCGATCTCGTCGAGGAAGAGCGTACCGCCGTCGGCGGCTTCGATACGCCCGATCTTTCGCTGACCGGCCCCCGTGAAGGCGCCCTTTTCGTGACCGAACAACTCAGATTGAATCAGGTTCTCGGGCAGGGCGCCGCAGTTGATCGCATGGAAAGGCCCGGCCGCTCGCGGAGAGCGCTCGTGAAGGGCCTGGGCCGTCAGCTCCTTGCCGGTCCCCGATTCGCCATGGATGCAGACCGACGCTTCGACCGCCGCAATCTTGCGTATCGTCTTGAACAACTGCCACATGGCCGGCGTGGTGCCGACCATTTCATACTCACCCGAGTCCACGAACGCCTCGGCCGCCGCCTGCTGCTGGGACTCGCTCTCCCAGCGCTGCAGGCGCAGCTGATCGGCCGCACTCCACAGGAGTGCATCGAGCCGGTCGGCATCCACAGGGTCCGTCACATAGCCAAGACATAGGCTGATGATCAGTCGACGCGTATCGCCATCGGCCAACCCTGCCTCGTCCACCAGCCCGATCCATGGGCAACGGCTCTTGATCATCGACGCCTCGAGTCGTCGCAGCTCATCGGAAGACAGGGTATCGAGCGCGACGAGACCTACCTCGTTCTCCGCGACATGTTCATGACAGCAACAGGCGCCCGAGGACTCGAAAAGACAGTCGCTGTGCACCTGCCAACCACGTTGCCGCAATGTATCGCCAAGCGATGCATCTCGGTCACTGCCTCTGCCAAGCAGCCTCACGCCTACCGGAGACTCCATCGAACACCCCTCCCCGCGAGTCGGGCGAACTTCCGGGTATTCCCGCTCGCTGTCGGATATACCCTGATCGAGCTTTACAAGAACGTTGTTGTTACGGGCTTTGCCGTTACGAGCCTTGTCGTCATGGCATGTCACCCGATTTCTAGCTCAGCTGGCACGCGCTCGCCACCGTAGTGTAGCGGGCTCTACTCTTATAGCAGCTACACTTGTTTAAATTTTAAACGGCAAGGATCGGCCGGCTGCCTCATGGTAGGCCGTCACATGGGCGCTTTCCTCATCACAGAAGCGCGCCACGCCAGCACGCAGGCGCGGATCGGCGATATGGTGCAATGACGTCAGGCGTTGCGGTGCGAAGCCTCTTGCCAGCTTGTGCTCGCCCTGAGTACCGGGATCGAACAGGGTCAGGCCCCTTGCCAGGCAATGTTCGATTCCCTGGTAGTAACACGTCTCGAAGTGCAGGCCATCGGCCATCACCTCGCTGCCCCAGTAACGTCCATACAGCGTTCGGCTCCCTTGCAGACACAATGCCGCAGCCACCGGTCGCCCCTCCAGGCGGGCCTGTATCAGCAGCAGCGATGCGGGCAAGTCACGACGCAACCGCGCAAAGAAGGCTTCGTCAAGATAGCCACGTTGGCCGCGTTCCAGGTAGGTGATCTGATAGCAGTGGAAAAAGTGCGCCAGATCCGCATCACCGATCTCGTGGCCCTCCAGGCGATGCAGGGTCAGTCCCTGCTCGGCGACCCGACGGCGTTCGCGGCGAATGGCCTTGCGACGCTTCGAGGTCAGCGTCGCCAGGAAACCTTCGAAATCACCGAAGCCCCGATCTCGCCACTGGAACTGAACGCCATGACGAGGAATCAGTTCGGGACGCGCCTGTCGCCACACATCGACCTCGGCCTGCTCGGCGAACAGCAAGTGCCAGCTCGAGACGTCGCCCGCTTCCCACGCCTCGGCCAGCCGGCACCGCGCCTGCAAGGGATCGATATCCGCCGCCAGCAACAGGCGCGGTCCCGGTACCGGCGTGAAAGGAATCGCACTGAGCGCCTTGGGATAGTAACGTCCTCCGGCTCGTTCCCAGGCCTCGGCCCAGGCCCAGTCGAACACATATTCGCCAAAGGAGTGATACTTGAGGTAATGCGGCAGAATGCCGACCAGCTCATCCCCACGCCACAAGGTCAGGTGGCGAGGGACCCAGCCGGTCTCCGGCGCCACGGCTCCGGTGTCTTCGAGGGCGGCCAGGAATTCATGACGCAGGAAGGGATAATCATCGCTCACCAGGGCATTCCAGGACGACGCCGGTATCGCCTCGATGGGCGACGGCGCTCCAGGGCGTAATCGAGTCATGACAGCTCCATACCGGGCCAGCCGGCTGACAAGCGGCCGGCGCAACGCCTACATTGTGCGTAGCCCCGCCGTCTCTCGCCACCCCGCCGGACTCGCCAACATCGCAACGACATGGCGAGCCTGCGGGGCCGCCATCCACGGGCCATCGGGAAGAAGGGCATCGAAAGCCTCATTTTTTTGGGTAAAATAATTACAAAAATGGCCCAAAAGGCCCTATCATGGCCGAGTGACTCGCAATATTTTTGTTAAATTTACCAAAATTTCTTAGAATGCTGCCGAGGTGCCCCATGGCCCAAGCCCCCACGCCCCTCAACGCCACCGTCCAGCAAGTCACCGAGCGTATCCGTGAACGCTCGCGTGAGCGCCGCGCCCTCTACGAGCAGCGCATGGACGACCAGCATCGCCGCGGCGTGCACCGTGCCGAGCTCTCCTGCGGCAACCTGGCCCATGGGTTTGCCGCCTGCGGTACCGAGGACAAGAATGCGCTGAAGATGCTTAACAGCGCCAACCTGGGCATCATTTCCGCCTACAACGACATGCTCTCCGCCCACCAGCCGCTGGAGACCTTCCCGGAGACCATCAAGGCCGCCGCCCGCGCCATGGGGTCCACCGCCCAGTTCGCCGGTGGCGTGCCCGCCATGTGCGACGGCGTCACCCAGGGTCAGCCGGGCATGGAACTGTCGCTGTTTTCTCGCGACGTCATCGCCATGGCCTCCGCCGTGGGGCTTTCCCACAACATGTTCGATGCCGCCCTGTATCTCGGCGTATGCGACAAGATCGTCCCGGGGCTGTTCATCGCCGCGGCACGCTTCGGCCACCTGCCGGCCATGTTCGTGCCCGCCGGTCCCATGCCCAGCGGCCTACCCAACAAGGAAAAGGCCCGCATCCGCCAACTGTTCGCCGAAGGCAAGGCGAGCCGCGAGGACCTGCTGGAGGCGGAATCCGAGTCCTATCACAGCCCGGGCACCTGCACCTTCTACGGTACCGCCAACTCCAATCAGCTGATGATGGAGATGATGGGCCTGCACCTGCCGGGCACGTCCTTCGTCAACCCGGGCACCGAGATGCGCGAGGCGCTGACCCGCTTCGCCACCGAACAGGCGATCCGCAACACCGAGCCCGGCGGCGACTACCGCCCCTTCTACAAGCAGATCGACGAGCGCGCCATCGTCAATGCCGTGGTCGGCCTGCTGGCCTCCGGCGGCTCCACCAACCATACGATGCACCTGGTCGCCATGGCGGCGGCAGCCGGCATCACCCTGACCTGGGAAGACTTCACCGACCTGTCCGCTGTGACGCCCAGTCTGATGAAGGTCTATCCCAACGGTCAGGCCGATATCAATCACTTCCAGGCCGCCGGCGGCATGAGCTACCTGTTCCGTGAGCTGATCGGCGCCGGCCTGATTCACAGCGACATTCCCACGGTGTTCGGCACCGACATGACCGCCTATACCCGGGAACCCTTCCTGGAAGACGGCAAGCTGATCTGGCGCGAGGGACCGGAAAACAGCCTGGATGAAGACGTCCTGCGCCCGGTGGCCAACCCCTTCACGCCTACCGGCGGTCTCACCGTCCTCGACGGCAACCTGGGGCGCGGCGTGATCAAGGTCTCGGCGGTAACCGAGGAACATCGCGTGGTCGAGGCGCCGGTCAGGATCTTCGAGGACCAGAACGAAATGAAGGCGGCCTTCGAAGCCGGCGACCTGGATCGCGACGTCATCACCGTGGTGCGCTTCCAGGGACCCAAGGCCAACGGCATGCCCGAGCTGCACAAGTTGACGCCCTACCTGGGCGTGCTTCAGGACCGCGGCTACAAGGTGGCACTCGTCACCGATGGCCGCATGTCAGGCGCCTCCGGCAAGGTTCCGGCCGCCATCCACATGAGCCCCGAAGCGCTGGACGGCGGTCCGCTGGCCAAGCTGCGCGACGGCGACATCGTGCGCCTGGACGCCAACGCCGGCACCCTCGAGACCAAGGTGGATGCTCATGTCTGGGCCGATCGCGAGAAACATGTCGCCGAGCTGGACCACTACCATGTGGGCCTCGGTCGTGAACTCTTCGCTGGCTTCCGCCACCTGGCCATGCGTGGTGAAGAAGGTGCCGGCGTCTTCGGTGGCTTCGAAGCCGACGACCTCGCCCGCCAACAGGGCCAGATCCACGACGAAGACGCCTGAGGAAGGAACGCCTGGATGACCCGACCCGCACTGATCGGCGATATCGGGGGCACCAACGCCCGCCTCGCCCTGGTGACCCCGGGCGCCTTCGCGCCCCATGACATCCTGAGCCTGCCCTGTGCCGACTACCCCGGCGTCGTCGAGGCGGTTCGCGACTACCTGACCCGCGTCGGCGCCACCGGCGACCGCGCGCCACGTGAGGCGTGCCTGGCCTTCGCCTGCCCGGTCCACGGTGAGCGGGTGGTGATGACCAATAACCACTGGGACTTCACCAAGACGGCCGTGCGCGAAGCCCTGAACCTCGACCTCTTCAAGGTCATCAACGATTTCATGGCCCAGGCGCTTGGCGTGCCCCATGTCGACGACGCTGAACGGGTCACTCTGCAGGAAGGTACCTCCGCCCCCCATGCCGCGCGCCTGGTGATCGGCCCCGGTACTGGTCTCGGCGTGGCCGGCGTCTTCCCCGGCCGCCACGACTGGATTCCGCTGCCGACGGAGGGCGGGCATGTGACCTTTGCACCCACCGACGAACGCGAACAGAACCTGCTCCGCCACTTCCGCAACCGCTATGGCCGGATCTCGGTGGAACGTCTGCTCTGCGGCCAGGGCCTGCTGGACCTGTATACCGCCCACTGCTCACTTAAGGGGGCCAACCCGCGTTATGCCAGCCCCGCCGACGTCACGGAAGCGGCCAGAAGCGACGACCCGGTGGCACGTGATACCCTGCTGCGTTTCCTGAAGATCCTCGGCGACGTCAGCGGCGATGCCGCGCTCACCATGGGGGCTCGTGGCGGTGTCTATCTGTGCGGCGGAATTCCGCCCCGCCTGCTGGACTGGCTGCCGGATAGCCGCTTTCTGGAGGCCTTCGCCGCCAAGGGCCGCATGAGCGACTACACCGCGAATATCCCGGTGCACGTGGTCACCGCCCCCTGGACGGGCCTGCTAGGCGCCGCCGAGGCCCTGCACAACCCAGAGGTCGAATAAGCCGAGCTCGACGGAGGAGGTACTATGATTCCCGCATCCCTGCGTGCCCTGCTGGACGCCACCCAGGGCCAGCGCCGCACCGAATGGGCCGGTCGCGAGGTATGGCTGGCCAACGAGCCCTGGGGCGAACTCGCCGTTTCGCTGCAAGGCGCCCAGGTGCTGCACTTTTTACCTGCGTCGCCCGAAGACGCGACCGCTGAGGGCTCTTCTCCCGCGTCGCCCGACGACACGACCGCTGAGGGCTCTGCTTCCGCCGGCGCCATGGAGGGTCTCGAAGCTGCGCGAGCCGAGGATGAAGAGGCCCTGGTACCCGGTGGCTGGCTCTGGGTGACACCCACGCCTCAGGACCTGCCCGGGGCGATCCGGGGTGGCATCCCGCTGTGCTGGCCCTGGTTCGCCGACGAGCACACCGCCGACGAGTCTCCCGACCGATCAGGCCCCATGCACGGCCCGGCGCGCAAGGCCGATTGGCGCCTCGACGCCGTGGACGAACACGAAGAAGGCGTGGAACTGCACCTCAGCCCGCTCGAGCGCCTGCACAGCCAGCTCGTGCCCCGGGCAGTGATCCAGGCCAACGCCCAGCGACTGCATGTCGAATTGATCACCGAGCACACCGGCGAGACCCCGGTGAAGATCACCGGCGCCCTGCACAGCTACCTGGCGGTGGACGATGCCTTCTCCTGCCGCGTCGAAGGCCTGGTCGGCGCCCGCTATCTCGACAAGCTCAAGGACTTCGCCGAGAGCGAGCAGCAAGGTGAGCTCGGCGTGCGCGGCGGCATCGACCGCATCTATCACAGCAACGAAGAGACCCTGCTCGACGATGGCCTGCGCCGCCTGCGCGTCGCCCGCCAAGGCAGCGACTCGGTGGTGGTATGGAACCCGGGCGACACGCCGCCCGCCGACACCTCCCCGGCGGCCGCGCGGCGCTTCCTGTGCGTCGAAGCGGCCAATACCCGACTCGATCCGGTCTGGTTGGTGCCCGGCGCCCAGCACCTGCTGGGCACGACCCTGTCGCGGTCGACCTGAGAGGGTATTTGCCAATTACTGCGCTCGACCATACAGCGTTGAAATGCGGCTCGAAGTGCTCATTTAGTACGGCATCCAACAACCACAAGCCAGAGAGGAAACGCCAGATGCACCGACTGATCGCCTTCGGCGAGGCCCTGGTCGACATGCTTTCCAGCCGACTGGGCGACACCCACGAGGGGCCGGAAACCTTCACGCCCTATGCCGGCGGCGCCCCGGCCAACGTCGCCGTGGCCTGCGCCCGGCTCGGCCTGCCGAGCCAGTTTCTCGGCATGCTCGGCGAAGACTACTTCGGCAACTTCCTGGCCGGTGAACTGGCCGCTCACGGCGTCGACGTCTCCGGTGTGCGGCATACCCACGAGGCGCGCACGGCACTGGCCTTCGTCTCGCGCGATGTCGACGGCGAGCGTACCTTCGACTTCTACCGACCGCCCGCCGCCGACCTGCTGTACCGCCTCGACCATCTGCCCGCCGGCGTATTCGGCGAGCCCGCCCTGCTCCATCTGTGCAGCAACAGCCTGACCGAACCAGCCATCGCCGAGACCACCCTGGCCATGGCCGACATGGCACGTCGCGCCGGCTGCCTGGTCAGCGTCGATGCCAACCTGCGCCACAACCTCTGGGCAAGCGGTGAGGCGGACATCAGCCTGGTCACCCGCCTGCTGGACGGTGCCGACCTGCTCAAGCTGTCCGCCGAGGAGCTCGACTACTTGCGTGCCGACCACCCAGAGGAGGACTGGCTGGCCGAGCGCCTCGCCGCCGGCGTCAAGGCCATCATCATCACCGACGGGCCCGACGAGGTCAGACTGAAAGGCATGGGAATCGAGACCCACGTGGCACCGCCACGCGTGCAGGCAGTGGACACCACCGCCGGTGGCGACGCCTTCATCGGCGGCCTGCTGGCCCGGCTCGTCGAGCGCTACCACGACGACTGGCACCGCGACACCGCCCTGCTGAAAGATGCCCTGACATTCGCCTGCCGCTGTGGCGCCCATGCAGTGACCCGCCCCGGCGCCTACGCCGCCCTGCCGACCCGCGACGATCTCGCCCATTGAGGCCAAAAAAAGCCGGCCCAGCGGGCCGGCAAGAAAGAGACAGCACCAGGCTGTCGAGAGAGATCTTTCAAGAGAGATCTTTCAAGAGAGAACGTTCGAGAGATCCGCAACCACCCGCCGCCTCATCGCCACTCAGTGGTGGAAGCGTTGCGCCGCTTCCTTGGCAAGTTCCCGAATACTGTGCCAGTCCTCGGCTTCGACCAGCGGGGCCGGCGTCAGCCAGGAGCCACCCACGCACATCACGTTGTTGAGGGCCAGATAGTCGTCGGCGTTATCCAGGGTGATGCCACCGGTGGGGCAGAAGCGCGCCTCGGGAATCGGTCCGGCAAAGGCCTTGAGCGCCTTGACGCCGCCACTGGCTTCGGCCGGGAAGAACTTGAAGCGGCGATAGCCGAACTGCCAACCGATCATCAGCTCGGAGACCGTCGCCACGCCGGGCAGCATCGGCACCGGACTGCTCACGCCATGGCGATACAGCGCCTCGGTGGTGCCCGGCGTCACCACGAAATCGGCGCCGACCTGTTCGGCCTGACGATACTGAGCGGGTGTCAGCACCGTGCCGATGCCGACACTGGCCTGGGGCAGCGCTTCCTTGATGCGCTGGGTGGCTTCCAGGGCACAGTCGGTGCGCAGGGTGACCTCGAGCACGCTCAGCCCCCCCTCGACCAGGGCCTTCGCCAGCGGCACGGCATCTTCCACGCGCTGAATGGCCAGCACCGGAATCACTTCGGCCTTGAGGCAGATACTGTCGAGCTCGGTGGTCCGCGTGGATGGCAGTTGCTTGTCGATGGTCATGTCATTCTCCGTGATGCAGGGCCGGTAACGAGGTGGCTCAAGGGGCCCAGTAAATACCCAGCGGGCTGGCCAGAAAAGCACGAATCGGCAGCGCCCGGGTGTCATCGCCGACCAGCGCCTTGCCCAGAACGTCGCGCTTGGCCTCGCCGGTGATGTGCAGAAAGTGTCGATACGCCTGATGCAGCCGGTCGGCACTCAGGCTGATCCGAGGTTGCGGCTGGCTGGGAGTGCGCACGGCCACGACCGGCTCGGCGGTGGAAAGCGCCAGGTCCAGCTCGCGACTGTCCGGAAACAGCGAGGCGGTGTGCCCATCGCCGCCCATGCCCAGCACCACGGCACTGGCCGGCCAGGCCAGAGCGCTGACACGCTCGGCCACCTCGGCCGAGCCTTCCTCGGGCGTGGCAGCATCGCTCGTCAGCGGCACGAAACGTGCCTGACGCGCCTCGCTCCGCAGCAGGTGCTCGCGGACGAGCCGCGCATTGCTGTCGTCGTCGGTCTCCGACACCCAGCGCTCGTCGGCCAGTGTCACCTCGATGCGCGACCAGGGCAACGGCATCTCCGCCAGGGCACGCAGGAAGGGCACCGGCGTCGAACCGCCGGATACCACCAGCAGCACCGTTTCCCGCTCGGCCAGGTCGGCCCTCAGCGCCTCGGCCACGGCTTCGGCGAGTTGGTGTGACAATCGTTCGCGTGGCGCCTGTTCGCCTGTCATATCAGTAATCCTCATACCAGCTACGGCCATCCTGGGTGATCATGGCGATCGAGGCCACGGGTCCCCAGGAACCGGCGGGATAGCGTCGGGGTAACTCCTCGCGCGCCTGCCAGGCATTGATCAGGCTGTCACACCATTGCCAGGCATGCTCGACCTCATCGCGACGCACGAACAGATACTGCTGCCCCTTCATCACCTCCAGCAGCAGACGCTCGTAAGCATCGGGGATCCGCGTCTTGGCGAAGGCACTGTTGAAATCCAGATGCAGCGGTCCGGGACGCAGTCGCATGCCCTTGTCCAGGCCGCTATCCTTGGTCAGCACCTGCAGAGCGATCCCCTCGTCCGGCTGCAGGCGGATCACCAGCTTGTTGGCGGCCAGGGCGCGTTGATCGGGATCGAAGATGTAATGCGGCTGCTGACGGAAGTGAATGACGATCTGCGAAAGTTTCTCGGGCATGCGCTTGCCGGTACGCAGATAGAAGGGCACGCCGGCCCAGCGCCAGTTGGACACCTCGGTCTTCATGGCCACGAAGGTCTCGGTGTGGCTCTCGGTGTTGGCGTCGGGCTCCTCGAGGTACCCCGGCACCCCGACGCCATCGCTGGTGCCGGCGATGTACTGGCCGCGCACCACGTCGCGACCGAGCATATCGTCGGTGAACGGCTTGAGCGCCTTGAGCACCTTGACCTTTTCGTCGCGGATGGCGTCGGCATCGAGATTCGCGGGCGGATCCATGGCAATGAGGCAGACCAGCTGCAGCAAGTGGTTCTGTACCATGTCACGCAATTGACCGGCCTGATCGAAATAGCCCCAGCGTCCCTCGATACCGACCTTCTCGGCCACGGTGATCTCCACATGGGAGATATGGTTCTGGTTCCACTGGGTGCCGAACAACGGATTGGCGAAGCGCAGCGCAATCAGGTTCTGGACGGTTTCCTTGCCCAGGTAATGGTCGATGCGATAGATGCGGGACTCGGGGAAGACCGCACCGATAGCGTCATTGACCTCGGCGGAGGACTCGAGGTCGTAGCCGATCGGCTTCTCGACCACCACGCGACTGCGCTCGTCGAGGCTGCCGCTGTCCTGGAGGTGGCGGCAGATGTCGCCATAGAGATTGGCCCCTACCGCCAGATAGATGACCATGGGGCGCTCTCCGGCGCCCTGGCGCCATTCGCGAATACCGGCATAAGCCTCAGCCTGGGTGGCGTCCACACAGCGGTAATCGAGCCGGGCCAGGAAGCGCTTGAGTGTCGAGCGATCCAGCTCCTCGCTCTTGACATACTGCTTGAGCGCCGCCTCCACGCGGGACTTGTAGCCAGCGAGGTCTTCTTCCTGGCGCGCCACGCCGAGCAGGCGTGTCCCCGCGGCCAGCAGATTTTCCCGATCAAGGTGGTATAGCGCGGGGTACAGCTTGCGCTGCGACAAGTCGCCCAGCGCGCCGAACAGCACGAAATCGACCTCCGTTCCAGTGGCGTCGGAGGACCGCGCCGACCGGGACCGCGTGTCTTGACTCATGTCTGCCCCCATTTGGTTAACTTAACAAAATACTAGCGCAATAATGCACCAGTCTCCAAAATTTTTCTGTAAAATTACTACCAAAGCCAAAGCGTCCAGGCACCACTCAACGACCGACTATGGCGTCTCACGAGGCTCCCGCGCTAGGATACCGAGCACAATGTCGTTAAATAACCACCTGGACAGGGCACCGGCCCACCATCATGGAGACGCTTTCGCCCATGGTCAGTCATGATCTGCTGGACCGCATCCGCCGTCGACTCGACGAGCTCAATCGTTCCGAGCGCAAGGTCGCCGACGTCATCCTCGCCGATCCGGGCGCCGCTACCAGCATGAGCATCGCCAGTCTGGCGCATGCCGCGTCAGTCAGCGAGCCGACGGTCAACCGGTTCTGCCGCAGCTTCGATGCCAAGGGCTATCCCGACTTCAAGATCAAGCTGGCACAGAGTCTCGCTGGCGGCACACCCTATGTCAGCCAGGCCGTGGAGCCCGGCGACAGCGCCGAGGGGTACACCAGCAAGATTTTCGGCGCCACCATCGCCGCCCTCGACCTGGCGCGGCGCGAGACCGACGCGGTTCGGGTCGATCGCGTCGTCGACTATCTCACCCAGGCCAAGCAGTTGCACTTCTTCGGGCTCGGCGCCTCAGGCGCGGTGGCCCAGGATGCCCAGCACAAGTTCTTCCGTTTCAACATCCCCGTCTCGGCCTATATCGACGTCTTGATGCAACGCATGGTGGCCGCCGCCTGCCATACCGGCGATGTAGTGGTCGTGCTCTCCTACACGGGTCGCACCCGTGAGCTGGTCGACATCGCCAGCCAGGCACGCGGCAACGGCGCCGTCGTGCTGGGCATCACCGATCCCGACTCGCCACTGGCCGACGAGTGCACCGAGATCCTGGCCGTGAGCGCCCCGGAGGACACCGATCACTACATGCCGATGACCTCACGCATGATCCAGTTGGCCTTGATCGACGTCCTGGCCACCGGCGTGACCCTGCGACGCGGCGAAGACTTCCTGCCGCACCTGAAGAAGATCAAGGACAGCCTGAAGGAAACACGCTACCCGGCGCGTTGAGCATGGCCTCCGCTTGCCAAGTCGTCGGCGAGCCACAACAATGACGGCTCCTTTTTCATCAGGAGACCGCCGATGCGCTGGATCGCCACGACTGCCGCCGCCCTGGCCCTGTTCGCCCAGGGGGCGCAGGCCAATGAGACCTTCCGTTTCACCGCCATTCCCGACGAGGACCAATCGCGCCTGATCGAGCGCTTCTCGAAGGTCGCCGACTATCTCGAGGCGCAACTGGACGTCGAGGTGGAGTACGTTCCGGTGAAGTCCTACGGCGCCGCGGTCACGGCCTTTCGCAACGACCAGGTGCAGCTGGCCTGGTTCGGCGGCCTCTCCGGCGTCCAGGCACGTCGCTTGGTCCCTGACTCCCGGGCGCTCGCCCAGGGCCAGGAGGACGCCGAGTTCAAGAGCTACTTCATCGCCCACCAGTCCACCGGCCTGGAGAGCGCTGACGAACTGCCGAGCGACATTCGTGACCTGAGCTTCACCTTCGGCTCGAAGACCTCGACATCCGGCCGGCTGATGCCCGAGCACTTCCTGCGCCAGCGCTTCGACGAGGCCCCCGAGGACGTCTTCTCGCGGGTCGGCTTTTCCGGCGATCATTCGCGCACCATCGCCCTGGTCGAATCCGGCACCTACGAACTCGGCGCCGTCAACTACGCCGTCTGGGAAGCCGCCGTCGAGGACGACCGCGTCGATACCGACAAGGTCGAGGTGATCTGGTCGACCCCCAGCTACCCGGACTATCAGTGGACCCTGCGCGGCGATGCCGACGAGCGTTTCGGCGACGGCTTCGGCGACCGGGTGCGCGATGCCCTGCTGGCGATGGACGATCCCGAGCTGCTGCAGAGCTTCCCGCGCTCGGCTTTCATCCCCGCCGCTAACGACATGTACGCACCCATCGAGCAGGTGGCGGAATCGCTCGGCCTGCTGCGCTGATATGCCGGAACGCCAAGCCCCGCTACTGGCCCTGAAGGATGTCGACCTCGGTCACGGCGATCGAGTGGTATTGCCACGCCTGAGCCTGACCCTGAATCCCGGTGAGCGCGTCGCCCTGCTCGGCCCCAGCGGCGCCGGCAAGTCGACGCTGCTGGCGGCCCTGCGCGCCCGGTTGGGTGATGACGTCGCCTGGTGCCCGCAGCATCATGGCCTGGTGCCGGGGCTGGCGGTTTACCACAATATCTACATGGGGCGTCTGGCCGAGCATTCGGCTCTGGCCAACCTGTGGAATCTGGTGCGCCCCTTGCGCGGGCCCTGGCGGGAAATCGCCGGACTCTGCGAGCAACTCGGCATCGATGATCTGTTGCGTCGCCCCGTGGGGCAGCTGTCCGGCGGCCAGCGCCAG
Organism: Halomonas sp. I1; assembly: GCF_032334135.1. Lineage (NCBI taxonomy): Bacteria > Pseudomonadati > Pseudomonadota > Gammaproteobacteria > Oceanospirillales > Halomonadaceae > Halomonas > Halomonas sp. I1. The sequence continues at coordinate 153,213 of NZ_JAVXUS010000004.1, read as the reverse complement.
CGCACCGCCATCGGCCGCGCCCTGTACCAGCGACGCCGTCTGTTTCTCGGCGACGAACCGGTAGCCAGCGTCGACCCCCACCAGGCGCTGCGCCTGCTGTCGCTGATCGATGCGCAACACGACACCTGCGTCATCGCTCTGCATCAGCGCGAGCTGGCACTCTCCCATTTCGACCGAGTCTGGGGACTGCGGGACGGTCAGCTGGCGGTCGACGCGCCAGCCACCGAGCTGAGTCTCGACGACCTGGATGCCCTCTACCCCGACGCCGAGGCGACCGCCACCTCCGACACGACATCGTCGCCCCGTCCGCTGCCCTGTTATCGGGGGCAAGCGTGACCCCGCTCGCTCGCCCCTTGTGGTTCACCGGCGACGCCCTGGGCCCCCGGCTGGCCCGCCATACCCTGACGCTGGTGGCGCTGTCCCTGCTGCTGCTGCCCCTGGCGGATCTCTCGATCATCACCCGGGACCCATGGGCCGAGATCTCGCGCATGGCCCGGGGGCTCGCCTGGCCGGCCTGGGGCGCTGTGGAATCCCCTTTCCATGCGCTGGGGCTGACCATCTCGGTCGCGCTCTGGGGAACACTGGCCGGCATGGTGCTCGGCTTTCCCCTGGCGCTGCTCTTCAGCAAGTCCCGCCTGGTCCGCGCCAGTTGTGCCTTCCTGCGGGCCATCCACGAGCTGTTCTGGGCCCTGCTGTTCCTGCAGGTCTTCGGGCTCTCGGCCCTTACCGCCCTGGCCGCGCTGGCCATCCCCTATGCCGGGATCTTTGCCAAGGTCTATGCCGAGATCCTCGAAGAGACGCCCCGGGCGCCCGGCGATGCCCTGCCACCCGGGGTCGGCCGACTCGTTCGCTTCGTCTATACCGAGTTGCCGCTGGCCTGGCCCCGGCTGGCCGCCTATACCCGCTACCGCTTCGAGTGTGGCCTGCGCGCCAGCGTGCTGCTGGGCTTCGTCGGCCTGCCGACCCTCGGGTTCCAACTCGAGACCGCCTTCCGCGAAGGCCGCTACCATGAGGCCGGCGCATTGCTCTGGTTGTTCTATCTGCTGATCGCCAGCCTGCCCTGGTGGAGCCACCGCCGACTGTTGCCGGTGCTGGCCATTGGCGGCGCCTTCCTGCTCGGCCCCTGGCCCTCGGTGGACAGCGCCCTGCTGTGGCGCTTCGTCAGTCAGGACATCTGGCCGCAACCATTGCTCGCGTGGGACTGGCCGGGTCTCGTCACCTGGTTGACGCGCATCCCCGACTTGGCCCCGGCCATCGGCAATACTCTGCTGCTCGGTCTGCTGGGCACGGTGGGCAGCCTACTGGTGGCCCTCCTCATGTGGCCTCTGGCCAGCCGTCACTTCGGCAATCGCGTCTCGCGCCTCGCAGGCCGTGGTCTGCTGGTCCTGCTGCGTTCCACGCCGGAGCTGATGCTGGCGTTCATCTTCCTGCTGCTGCTGGGTCCCTCGATGCTCCCGGCCTGGCTGGCGCTGGCCCTGCACAACGGCGCGCTAATCGCCTTTCTCATCGCCCGCCACGCCGACAGCCTGACGCCCGGCATGACCCACCTGCCCGCCTCGGGCCGACTGGCCTACGAGCTGTTGCCGCGCCTCTACCCGAGCCTGCTGGCGCTGCTCTACTACCGGGCGGAGGTGATCCTGCGCGAGACCGCGATACTGGGCATGCTGGGCGTGGCCACCCTGGGCTACTACATCGACGAGAACTTCCAGTACCTGATGTTCGACATCGCCTTCTTTCTGCTGCTGGTGACCGCCGCGCTCAATATCGCCGTGGACGCGCTGTCACGGCGGTTCAGGCCGAAGGAAGCGCCGCTGGAGGCGCCTGGTTATTAACCCGGCAAGCTTTTATGTCGGGTCAATCGCGGCACAGGGACGTGCCGCCGCCGGCCATCAGGCCGGCGCGAGCCCGCGCCACACCAGAAGATCCGCGCATCTGCGCCAGCGTGGTGCGGGCGATAATCCAATCAATCAGGACGAGCTATTGGATGGCTGGGCTATTAGTCCTTGACGAGGGCAGTGACGGTGATCTCCACCCTCAACTCATCGGCGGGCATCGGCGCGCAGACACAGGTGCGTGCCGGGGCATGCCCTTCGGGCACCCAGGCGTCCCAGACGGCGTTCATGGCGGCGAAGTCGCTCCCGTCCTTGAGGTAGAGGGTGGCCGAAAGCAGATGCTCGCGGTCGGAGCCGATCTCGTCGAGCAGGGCCTCGACGCGGGCCAGCATGCTTTCGGTCTGGACGGTAATGTCGCCGTGGCGAGCTTCGGGACCGGCCACCTGGCCGCACAGGTAGGCGACGCCGTTGTGGATGACGGCACGGCTCATGCGCGCCTTGGTGTCATGGCGTTGGATGCTCATTCATGTTTCTCCTGGCAGGATGTATCAACGAGGCATACTACCCCAGGAAAGCGAGAAAAAGCAGCGTTAATCACCAGCTCAGTCGGCGCAATCGATACATTTCAACACCAGAGGATCCCAGTCCAGGCGCTTGGCGCCGATCCACTCGCCACACTCGATGCACTCGCCATACTCGCCGCGTTCGATCCGCTCGAAGGCCGCACTGATCCGCCGCAGGGCCAATTGCCGTCGCTCTTCCTCGGCCTTGGCCATGGCCTGCCCCTGGAGGGCGTCCATCCTCGACAGACGCCCCACCGAGGTCTGATCCAGCATCACGGTGTCGCGCGATTCCTGGCTGGCCTCGCTCTGTGCCTGCAAATCGGCTCTCAGTTCGTGCAGCCGCGCCTCGACGCTCTCCATATCCAGTTCGGGGTGATTCATGATCGTCTCCGGCTGACTGGGCCACGCCCAATCGTTCGATATATGAGTGATATCCTGTATGACCTGGAGATCAGGGACGCCTCTTTCATCCTGCCATCTCGCCACCGATATCGCATTCGTCGTTTCATGGAGGATCCATCACATGGGGTACCGCACCCTCCTGCGCGATCACCGGGGCCTGCTGAGCATCGCCTTTCTGGCCATGTTCTCCTCGAGTCTCGGTCAGAGCTACTTCGTCGGCCTCTTCCAGGCACCGCTCTCCGAGCGACTGGGCCTCAGTGCGGGCCAGTTCGGTACCGCCTACTCGGCGGTCACCCTGATCGCCGGTTTCGCCATGCTGCGTTTCGGTCCCAGCATCGACTGGATATCGCCGCGGCGATTCGCGTCGACCGTTCTCGCCATGCTGCTGCTCGGCGTGCTGCTGCTGACGCTGTCGCCCTGGTGGGGGATCGGACTATTGGGCCTCGGGCTGGTGCGGCTATGCGGACAGGGCATGATGTCCCACCTGGGCAATACGCTGGCCGGGCGTGAATTCACGACCATGCGCGGCCGTGCTCTCGGGCTGGTGGGGATGGGCATCATGCTGGGTGAAACCCTGCTGCCCCCGGTGATGGCGGCGCTGCTGGCATGGTTCGGCTGGCGCGAGCTGTGGTGGCTGTTCAGCCTGTTGCTGGCCGGGCTGTGGATTCCGCTGCTGTGGCGCGGCAGCTGGCCCAAGGCCCCCGGCAAGCGCCCGGATCGGGCCCGACGCCACGACGGCCCGCGTCCCTTTCGCGAACGGTGCTTCTGGCAACTGCTGCCCCTGCTGATGATACTGCCGGTCACCATGACGGGACTGTTCATCTACCAGGCGCGGATGACCGAAGACCTGGGCAGCAGCCTGGCCGTCTACGCCCTGGCGCTGACCGGCATGGGACTCGCCAAGCTGCCCGGCGCACTGCTCGGCGGACGCTGGGTCGACCGCCTGGGCCCCGCGAGAGTGGCACGGCTGTATCTCGTGCCCTATGTGGCGGCGCTGCTGATCGCCATTCTGCACGGCGGCAACGCCGGCGTCTGGGCGCTGATGGTCGGCGGCGGACTCGCCATGGGCGCCCAGGAATCCATCGCCACCAGCCTGCTGGTGAGGATCTGGGGCGCCGAGCATCTGGGAACGCTGCGCTCCACGCTGACCGCCTGCATGGTCTTCTCCACCGGTATCGCCCCCGCCATTCTCGGCGTGGCCCTGGACCTCGGCGCCAGCTTTACCTCTGTGTTGATCGGCATGCTGGCCCTGCTGGCCGGCGGCTGGGGTATCGCCCAGCCCGTGCTGGCCACCCCGGCAGCCCGGGGCGGCTGACGCAACCTCGCGGTCACGGAAGCGCTGAACAAATCGGCGAGCGGAGTAAAGCGCAAGGCGCACGGAGCACAGAAGTCGGAGCATATGGGGTATATGTGACGGCTTCGAACACCGCGCACAAATTCGCCGGGAGCGAATTTGAACCGTCTTTAGACGGGCCCGTAGGGTAGCCGCCAAGGATGGCGGCTATAGCGTGGCGATTTGCCCGCGCAGGTATTTATTCAGTGCCTTCTTAACGCAGGAGCAGCACGGGCACGCTAGCCCGCCGCAACATGGCCGTGGTGGTACTGCCCACCAGCAGGTGCCGGATGCGTGAATGGCCATAGGCTCCCATCACCACCAGATCGATAGCGTGCTCGTCCTTGTAGGTGCGCAGGGTTTCCTCGACCTCGCCGGCCCGGATGGCGCCTTCCGCCTCGTGGCCGGCGTCGCGCAGGGTCTTCAGTGCCCAGTCGAGCTGGGAGCGATGGTCGCCGGTCTCGGCGCCGACGATCACCACATGCACCGGAATGCCCTGGAACAGTGGACTGCTGGCCAGCATTTCGACGCCCTTGCGGGTGGTCTTGCTGCCATCGAAGGCGATCATCACCCGCTCGGGGCGCTTGAAGGTCTCCGGCACCATCAGGATCGGACGGTGCAGGCCTCGCACCACGCGCTCCAGGCTGGACCCCAGATGCTCGCTGGCCTGATGCGCCGTCTCGCCGCGCTTGCCGATCACCAGCAGGCGTATTTCGTCCTCCAGTTCGTCCAGGGTCTCGACGAGAGTGCCGTTGCGCTGGCGCGTCGCCGGCTCGGCGACACCATCGTCCACCGCACGCTCGACGGCGGCCTTGAGCATCAGGCGTCCCTGCTCCTGGGCGACCTTGGCACGCTCTTCATCCAGGTGCGAAAGCTCCTCGAGTAGATGCTCCCGGGACCCCAGGCCAATGTTGCCGGAAAGATCCGCCTCGGCGGTCTGGGGATGATTATCGACCACATGCAGGAAGGTCAGGGGCGCCTCGAGCGCCAGGCTGGCCCAGGCCGCATAGTCGCAGACACCCTCGGAAAATTGCGAGCCGTCGATGGCGGCCATCACCTGTTCTGTCATCTGTCTGTCCTGAAGCTGGCGTGTGTTGTCTTGTTACCCATGTTCTACACCATCGCAGCCGCCCCGTCACAGGGGCGGCCATGGCAAGCACTCAGTGGCCGCCCATCAATTTTTCGACGGCTTCCGGGTCGTCGTGGATGGCGTAGCGATCAACGATGGTGGCGCTGGCTTCGTTCAGGCCGATCAGCTCGACCTCAGTGCCTTCACGACGGAATTTGATCACTGCGCGATCCAGCGCCTGCACGGCGGTGATATCCCAGAAATGCGCGCGGGACAGGTCGATGGTGACCTTCTCCACGCTTTCCTTGAAGTCGAAGGCCGCCGCGAAACGCTCCGATGAGGCGAAGAACACCTGGCCGACCACCTTGTAGACCCGACTGTGCTCGCCCTCGCCGTCTTCGACGCCGACATAGAGGATATTGCCGACCTTGTTGGCGAAGAACTGCGCCGCCAGCAACACGCCGACAAAGACCCCCATGGCCAGATTGTGGGTACTCACCGTGACGGCCACGGTGGCCAGCATCACCAGATTGGACGACATGGGATGCTTCTTGAGGTCACGGATCGACGCCCAACTGAAGGTCCCGATGGAGACCATGATCATCACGGCTACCAGCGCGGCCATGGGAATCTGCGAGACCCAGTCAGCAAGAAATACCACCATCATCAGCAGCATGACACCGGCAATCAGGGTCGAAAGGCGGCGGCGTCCACCCGACTTGATGTTGATCACCGACTGACCGATCATCGCGCAACCCGCCATGCCGCCGAGCAGCCCGGCACCGATATTGGCAATGCCCTGCCCCTTGCATTCGCGATTCTTGTTGCTTCCCGTGTCGGTCAGCTCGTCGACAATAGTCGCGGTCATCATCGACTCGAGCAGTCCCACCACGGCCAGCATCAACGAATAAGGGAAGATGATCGACAAGGTTTCCAGATTGAGCGGCACATCCGGCCACAGGAAAATCGGCAGACTATCCGGCAGTTCCCCCATGTCGCCCACGGTGCGAATCTCCATGCCGGTGGTGAGATAGACGGCGGTGAGCACCAGGATGCAGACCAGTGGCGACGGCAGTGTCTTGCCAATCACCGGCACATAGGGAAACAGATAGATGATGGCGAGCCCTGCCGCGGTCATGGCATAGACATGCCAGGTCACATTGGTGAGTTCGGGTAGCTGGGCCATGAAGATCAGGATCGCCAGCGCATTGACGAAGCCGGTGACCACCGACCGTGATACGAAGCGCATCAGGTCGGCCAGGCGCAGATAGCCGGCGATGATCTGCAGCACGCCGGTGAGCAGGGTGGCAGCCAGCAGGTACTCGAGGCCATGTTCCTTGACCAGCGTCACCATCAACAACGCCATGGCACCGGTAGCCGCCGATATCATGCCCGAACGTCCGCCGGCGAAGGCGATGATCACGCAGATAGCGAAGGACGCATAGAGGCCCACCTTGGGGTCGACGCCGGCGATGATCGAGAAGGCGATGGCCTCGGGAATCAGCGCCAGGGCAACGACGATGCCCGAGAGAGTGTCACCCTTGAGGTTGGAGAACCAACTCAGTTTCATTTTTTCGTACATGCTGCGGTCCAGTCAGGGGATGATTGTCATGCCATGGGCCCAGAGGGCATCGCGCCCCCGGATCGACATCACGGTGGATGTCGGCGCCAAGGCGTTGTGTCGAAAAAGCGGAAAGTCGCGGGGCGGGCGCAAGGACGCCCTGGGCATCACGACGATGCCCGACCGTGATGACATCGTGACGACGGCATCGCGGTCCGGAATTGGAAGGGGAATGCTAGGGCGGCGTGGCCAGCCCGGAACGAGGGGTCATCACGGTCTATCGGTTCCCTGGTTCGACATCAGCGGGGCGTTGAACGAAAGTCTAAGAAGCGTCCCCGACAAGAGCGCAAGAGTCTACCAGACTCCATCAGGCTCTGCACCCACCCCTCCGCCTGGAGCAGGGCTATCGAAGCTGATCCGTCGACAGGCCCAATGCGACAGCCCTGCCGCCCGGAGCTCGGCTCATTCGTCCCTTGACGGCTTGGTGCCCTTGGCCTGCTGGAAGGCTTCCATGATGTCGATGGGCAGCGGCACCACGATGGTGGAGGCATTCTTGTTGCTCATGTCGCTCATGGTCTGCAGGTAGCGCAGCTGCAGGGCGGCCGGGTTCTCCGACATGATGTTGGCGGCGTCGACCAGCTTCTTCGAGGCCTGCAGTTCGCCTTCGGCATGAATCACCTTGGCGCGTCGCTCGCGTTCGGCCTCGGCCTGGCGGGCGATGGCGCGGATCATGCTTTCGTCCAGGTCGACATGCTTGATCTCCACGTTGGCGACCTTGATGCCCCAGCCCTCGGCCGAGGCATCGATGATCTCCTGAATGTCGTCATTGAGCTTGTCGCGCTCGGAGAGCATCTCGTCGAGATCGTGCTTGCCCAGCACCGAACGCAGGGTCGTCTGGGCCAGCTGGCTAGTGGCGTTGACGAAGTGCTCCACCTGGATGATCGCCTTTTCCGGGTCCACGACCCGGAAATAGAGCACCGCATTGACCTTGACGGTGACGTTGTCCTGGGAGATCACGTCCTGCTCGGGCACATCCATGGTGATCACCCGCAGATCGACCACCTGCATCTTCTGGATGGCGGGAATGACGATGACCAGTCCGGGGCCCTTGACGGACTGGAAGCGCCCCAGGAAGAACACCACGCCGCGCTTATACTCCGGCAGGATGCGGATCGAGGCCGCCAGCAACAGCAGCACCAGGACGGCCGGCACGAGATAGGTAAGCATCATGACGCATTCTCCTCATCGTTGACGCCTGTGGCCGCGGCGTCTGTCGGTTCGACCACGACCGTGAGGCCATCCATGTCGATCACCCGCACGACCTGGCCAGGCTCGAGAAACACCTCGCTGCGGGCATTCCAGCGCTCGCCGTGCAAGCGCACGTGGCCCTCGCCCCGGAAGCCCTCGAGCACTCGGGCCTCGCTGCCCAGCAACTCTTCCTGGCCGGTGCGCGCGGGGCGCCGACGCAAGCCCATGAAGCGAGTGACCACCCACAGCATCAGGCCGGCCGCCACCAGGGCCACGCCACCGATCAGGGGCAGTGAGATATTCAACGTATCTGCGTCCATCAGCATCACCGATCCGATCACGAAGGCCACAATGCCGCCCATGCCGAGAATCCCGAAGCTGGGCATCAGGGCCTCGCCGACGATCAGCCCCAACCCGACCAGGATCAATGCCAGGCCGGCATAGTTGATGGGTAGCACCTGAAAGGCGAACAACGCCAGTAGCAGCGAGATGATGCCCACGGTACCGGGCACCAGGCTGCCGGGATTGGAGAGCTCGAAGATCAGGCCGTAGAAGCCGATGATCATCAGGAAGTAGGCGACATTGGGGTTGGTGATCACTGCCAGCAGTCGGGTTCGCCAGTCCGGATCGAAACGCTGGATGACCAGCCCCTCGGTGGACAGGGTGCGCCGGCCGTCGTCCATGACCACCTCGCGACCGTCGATCCGGGCGAGCAGCTCATCGAGGTCGGTGGCCACTACGTCGATGACATTACGCTCCAGGGCCTCCCTGGCGGTGAGGTTGCTCGCCTCGCGTACCGCGGACTCGGCCCAGTCGGCGTTGCGCCCATGGCGTTCGGCCAGGGAGCGAATATAGGAAACGGCGTCCTCCAGCACCTTGCGCTCCATGGCGGTCTCGCCACGGCGCTTGTCCGAGGCGCCCTCTTCCGCGGAGTCCGTCGTGTCGGTTTCGCCTTCCGAGGCGGCATCGCCGGCACCTTCGCCATCATCCGGCGTTTCGGGCTCGCCGCCGATGCCCGGCACACCACCGCCGCCGAGCTGAACCGGGGTGGCCGATCCCATATGCGTTGCCGGCGCCATGGCCGCCACATGACTGGCATAGAGCAGGTAGGTCCCGGCACTGGCAGCTCTGGCGCCGGCGGGCGCGACATGGAAGGCCACCGGCACCTCGGCGGCGAGCATGGCGCTGATCATGTCGCGCATCGAGGCATCCAGGCCGCCCGGCGTATCGAGGCGCACCACCACCAGCTCGGCGTCGTCCGCCTCGGCCATGGCCAGGCCGCGCTGGAAGTAGTCGCTGGTGGCGGGACCGATGGCCCCCTCGAGGGTCATCGCCAACGCCATGCCCTTCTCCCTCGGGGCCTCCTGGGCGACCGCCTGCCATCCCAGCAGGGCACCCGCCAGCAACAGACAGGCCAGGCACAGCCAGATGGCGGCGTGACGCGGGTGGTGCCTCGGCTCGACGTACATGCGCCTCACCTCGAAACGGCAGATAGAGTGAGTCGTCCCGCCGGTCCATCGGCTCGTTCAGTGCCGGGGATTCATCGCCAGGACATCGGCGCGAATCACCTTCTGCTCGGCGATCAGTTCATTGACGACCGCACGGCTCTCCTTGTAGTGGGACGTTTCCTTGTGGGCCACCAGGGCCTGTTGATCAGTGTAGATCTCATAGAGGTGAATGAGGTCCGGTTCGTCGCGATCCTCGATCACATCGAAGGCATGGCAGCCGGGCTCCTCGCGCACCGACGCCTCGGCATTGGGCAGCATGGCCTCGAGAAAGCGTTCTCGGGTACCGGGCTTGAGCCGCGTCTGGACGATGATGCAGTACATGGGAATCTCCTTGGGGTTGTGGAAAGCAACGATATGTGAAAATATTTTCCACTATACGTTTCAACCTCGACCGCGCACAAGGAGGCCTCATGCAACGCCCCGCCCCGTTCAACGGCATGCGCCACATCGCCCTGCAGGTTCAGGATCTCGAAGCCTGCGAGCGCTTCTACGTCGAGATCCTCGGCATGGACATCCTGCGGCGCGCCCACGCGGATCTGGTCTACCTGACGCTGGGCAACGACAACGTCTCCCTGGCCCGCGCCAAGCAGGCGACCGGCGGCGACCCGCAACGCCTCGATCACCTCGGCCTCGTCGTCGACGAGCGCGACGATGTCGACGCCTGGCACGACTACCTGGTGGCGCAAGGCGTCGAGGTGGTGCGCGGCCCCCACGACCACGCCGACGGCGGGCGCAGCCTCTACTGCAAGGACCCGGACGGCAACACCGTTCAGCCACTGTTTCATCCCAGCGTCTCGGGACAACGCCTGGCCTGAGGCGCATCTCCAGGCACCCGGAGGCAAGGCCCCCCTCGTGCCAACCAGCTCTCTCGTGGCAGCCCATGGCCGCCGCATCCCTGCATGCCTGGCATGCTGGCTCGTTTGGCGTCCCGGTCACGGTGACGCCCTTTTTCTTTGCCCCGTAGCGGTTACCATCAGGGGATGCCCTCGACCTGGATGCCGCCGATGTCACGCCGTTTCGTCCTTGCCCTTGCTCTAGCCACCGCCTCGATCGCCCCCATCCCGAGCCTGGCCGCCGACGCCGAATCACCGCTTGACGCCCCCTGGCCCGCCGTCGAACGACAAGCCGAGGGACAGACCGTCTACTGGAGCGCCTGGGGCGGCGATCCCGCCATCAACCGTTATATCGGCTGGGTGGCCGACCGAATGGACGAACGGCACGACCTCGACGTCGTGCACGTCAAGGTCGACGACATCGCCACAACGATATCCCGGGTCGTCGCCGAACAGGCCGCCGGCAACGATGACCAGGGCGCCGTCGATCTGATGTGGATCAATGGCGAGAACTTCGCCGCCATGAAAGAACGCGGCCTGCTTTTCGGGCCCTTCGCCCGCCGGTTGCCGAACTTCTCGCTGACGGCGCCCGACGACAATCCCGAAATGCTCACCGACTTCACCCTGCCGACCGAGGGCTACGAGTCGCCCTGGGGCAAGGCGCAGTTGACCTTCTACTACGACGCCGAGCGGCTCGAGACGCCACCACGCAACATGTCGGAGCTGTTGTCCTGGGCCCGCGAACATCCCGGCCGCTTCACCTACCCCCTGGTGCCCGACTTCCTGGGCAGCACCTTCCTCAAGCAGGCGCTGCTCGCCAGGGTCGAGGAACCGGAGATGCTGGCCGACCCCGCCTCACGCCATGATGTCGAGACCGTGACCGCGCCGCTCTGGGAGTATCTCGATGCCCTGCACCCCCACCTCTGGCGCCAGGGACGACACTTTCCATCCAGTGGCCCCGAGCTCAAGCGTTTGATGGGGGACGGCGAGCTGTCGCTGGCCTTCACCTTCAATCCCGCCGAACCGGCGGCCGCCGTGACTGCCCACCAGTTGCCGCCCAACACCCGCAGTTATGTGCTCGAAGGCGGCACCCTGGGCAATGTCCATTTCGTGGCAATCCCCTTCAACGCTCGCCACAAGGCCGGCGCCATGGTGTTGGCCAACTTCCTGCTGTCGCCCGAGGCTCAGGCCCGCAAGCAGGATATCGATGTCTGGGGCGACCCCACTGTGCTCGACATGCGCCGTCTCGATACCACCGAACGCGAGGCCTTCGAGGGCGACCGCCATCCCGCAAGCCCGCCCCCCGAGGCATTGCAACACGTCCTGCCCGAGCCCCATCCAAGCTGGGTCGAGGCCCTGGAAGCGGAGTGGCAGGTACGTTATGGCGATGGCTGACGATAGAGCACGACACTGATGCCGTACTTCGTGACCGCGATACGCGTCGTTCCCGCCATTGCCCTGGCGCTGCTGATCCTGCCGGTGCTCCTGGGCCTGGCCGGCGTGGTCGCCCCGGCTTTCGGCTGGCACCCGGCGCTGGGCGGCGAGGCCTGGACACTGAGCCACTGGCAGGCGCTCGGCAGCGCGCCCGGCCTCGATGACATGATCCGTCTGAGTCTGCTCACCGGTCTGGCCAGCGCCCTGGCGACATTGATCATCGTGACGCTTTGCCTGGCCACCTTTCTCGAGACGCGCGCCTTCGGCGCGATACGGCGCCTGCTGTCGCCGCTGCTGGCGGTTCCCCACGCGGCCGCCGCCATCGGCCTGGCCTTCCTTCTGACGCCCTCTGGCCTGGCCAGTCGCCTGGTCTCGCCCTGGCTCAGCGGCTGGGCCCATCCGCCCGACTATCTGTTTCCGGGGGACTCGATCGGCCTGGCCCTGGCGCTCGGGCTGACCCTCAAGGAGATTCCCTTTCTGCTGCTGATGAGTCTGGCCGCCCTGCCCCAGTGCCGAGCCGGGGAACGCCTGATGATGGCCCGTTCGCTGGGCTACGGGCGAATCAACGGCTTTCTCAAGGGGGTGATGCCGGCGCTCTACCCGCTGATCCGACTCCCCCTCTACGCGATCATCGTCTTCGCCACCGCCAACATCGAAGTGGCCATGATCCTGGGCCCCTCGACACCGCCGCCCCTGGCCGTTGCCGTGGTGCGCTGGCTGGGGGACCCCGATCTCACGATGCGTTTCCAGGCCGCCGCGGGGGCACTGCTGCAGATCGGTGTCACCGCCGGGGCCCTGCTGATCTGGTGGCTGGGCGAGCGGCTGGTCTCGCGACTGGGGGCCGGCTGGCTGCGCGATGGGCACCGACGACGCGGCGAACGCCTGGGACGAGGCCTCGGCACCCTGATGACCTGGCTGGCCATCGGCGTGCTGGTCGCCGCCCTGGGCGGCCTCATCCTCTGGTCGCTGGCCGGTTACTGGCCCTTCCCTGACGCCTGGCCCGCCCCGCTGACGCTGCATGCCTGGCAACAGGCCACCATGGGCATCGGCACCTCCCTCTCGAATACCGTGACCATCGGGCTGGCTGCCACCGGCATCGCCCTGGTGCTGACCCTCGGGTGCCTGGAAGCCGAGACGCATCGTCGTCGCCCATTGAGCGCCGGTACCCAGTTGATTCTCTACCTGCCACTGCTGGTTCCCCAGGTGGCTTTCCTGCAGGGACTCGTGCAGTGGCAGACCCAGGCAGGGCTGAACGCCGGCTGGCCGGCGGTGACCCTGAGCCATGCCCTGTTCGTACTGCCCTACACCTTCCTGTCCCTGGCGGAAAGCTATCGTCGGCAGGATCCCCGCTGGCGCCAGGTCGCCGCGACTCTGGGCGCCTCGCCCGCCAGCATCTTCCTGCGCATCCGTCTGCCCATGCTCGCCGCGCCGATCCTCGTCGCCGGTGCCGTGGGCTTCGCCGTCAGCATTGGCCAGTACCTGCCGACCCTGTTGCTCGGCGCCGGCCGCTTGACCACTCTGACCACCGAGGCGGTGAACCTGGCCAGTGGTGGTGACCGCCGACTCACCGCTGTCTACGCCCTGTACCAGCTCGCCTTGCCGGCCCTCGGCTTCGCCCTGGCCACGGCCCTTCCCCGTCTGTGGTGGCGCCACCGCCGACAGATGCTGTCTGGAGACGCCGCATGAGCACCGCCCCTCTACGACTGGACGAGATCGCCATCACTCATGGCGGCCCCCCCCTGATCGACATCTCGGCCAGTGTTGCCCCCGGCGAGATCCTGACCCTGATGGGGCCATCAGGCGTCGGCAAGTCGACCCTGCTGGCGCATATCGCCGGCTTCTTGCCGGTCGGCTTCCAGGCCTCGGGACGCGTTCTGCTCGGCGAGACCGATCTCGGTCTCCTGCCGCCGGAGCGACGACGTCTCGGCCTGCTGTTCCAGGATCCCCTGCTGTTTCCGCATCTCGATGTAGGCGGCAACCTGGCCTTCGGCATGCCGGCGGGCGGCTCGCGTCGACAACGGCGAGACGAGGTGAACACGGCGCTCGACGACATCGGCCTGTCGGGTTTTGCCGAACGCGACCCAGGAACCCTCTCCGGTGGTCAACGCGCCCGAGTCGCCCTGATGAGGGTACTGCTCGCCCGCCCCCGAGCCATGCTGCTGGACGAGCCCTTCTCCAAGCTCGACACCGCCCTGCGCGACGAGATGCGACGCCTGGTGTTCGAACGAATCCGCCGGGATGGCCTGCCGACCCTGATGGTGACTCATGATCGCGCCGACGCCGAGGCCGCCGGCGGACCGATCATCGAGCTCTGAGGCGTCGCCGCCGACGAGTTTCCATGGCCTGTGTAAGGTTTCGCCGTCTGCCGCGACAAAACGTTGCCCATCGACATATCGACACGGTGCTCGATGGCGCCCCACAACGCAGAAGCCCACGGAGGCAAACCATGAAACAGTCCACACTGATGGCCGCCATCATCACCACCGCCATTGCCCAGGCCGGCGCCATGGGCACCACCATGGCCGACGATAAAGAGGCCATGGAAAAGTGCTACGGCGTCGCCCTGGCCGGCGAGAACGACTGCAAGGCGGGACCGGGCACCACCTGCGCCGGCACCTCCACCGTCGACTACCAGGGCAATGCCTGGACCCTGGTCCCCGAAGGCAGCTGCACCAGCATCGAGACCCCGCACGGCAACGGCAGCCTGGAACCCATCGAGCGTCCCTGAATGTCACCGGCTCACCCCGCGGGGTGAGCCGGATATCGGCAGGAGCCTGTTACCCACAGAGGAGGAACTGACATGCTCATGGATGCCCACCGCCTGCCTCGCGCCGCCCAGGGCATCGGCCTGAAGCCCCAGCACATGACCGAGCTGATCGCCGAGCGGGCCGACATCGACTTTCTCGAACTGCACGCCGAAAACCACATGAGCGCGGGCGGGCCCATGCGCGACGATCTCGCCGCCATCGCCGCGCGCTACCCGCTGTCGGTGCATGGCGTCGGTCTGTCACTGGGCAGCGCCGAGCCGCTGGATGACCAGCACCTGGCCCGTCTGGTGCATCTGGTGGACGAGTTGAACCCGGTGCGTGTCTCCGAGCACCTGGCCTGGAGCCGACTGGAAGGCGATTTCTACAATGACCTGCTGCCACTGCCGCTGAGCGAGGAAAGCCTCGAGGTGGTGGCCCGCCATGTCGACACCACCCAGCAGGCCCTGGGGCGACAACTGCTGGTCGAGAACCCCAGCCTGTACATGGCGCTGGACAACACCCTGAGCGAGGCCGACTTTTTGACCGAGCTCGTCCGGCGCACCGGTTGCGGCCTGCTGCTGGACATCAATAACGCCTACATCAGCGCCGAAAACCTGGGACGAGACCTGAGTGACTACCTGAGTGCGCTGCCCCTGTCGGCGGTGGGCGAGTTTCATCTGGCCGGGCATTCGCTGGACACCGAGGCGACGCCGCCCCTGCGCATCGACGATCACGGCAGCCCGGTCTGCGAGGCCGTCTGGCAGCGCTATGCCCAGCTGACGGACACCCTGCCGGCGGTGCCCACCCTCATCGAATGGGATACCCGCATCCCCAGCCTGCCGCGTTGGCTGGAAGAAGCGGCCCTCGCCCGACGCTATCACGCCAGCGCGGCCACGGCACCGCTGGCCTGCCTGGAGTCGGCCTCATGACGTCGCTCGCCGAATGGCAACGGGACTTCGCCCGGGCCCTGCAGTTTGGCGAGGCCGGCGACAGCCGGCTGGGCCATCAGCCGGGCTTCGATGTCTATCGCAACAATGTGCGCCACAGCCTGATCGAGGCCCTGGCCCAGACCTTTCCGCACACCCGCACACTGCTCGGCGAGCGTTTCTTTCGGAGTGTGGCCAGCGACCATGTGCGTCAACGGCTCCCCGAAGAGCCACGCCTGCGCTACTACGGCCAGGCTTTTGCCGAGGCGCTGGAGCGCCTGACCGTGATGCAGGATTACCGCTATGTGGTGGATATCTGCCGACTCGAGCATGCCCGACTCAGCGTCAGCCACGCGGCCGATGCCGCGCCACTGAGCGCCGATCTGCTGGGCCAGGCAGAGGACCCGCAAGCCGTCTGCTGCATGACGCATCCGGCATCCCGGCTGGTGGAGGGCTTCCACGATGTGCTGGGCCTCTGGCACGCCCTGGAGCGCGGCGAAGACCACGCCCCCGTTGGCGCCGCCGGCGACTGGCCATGGCTGCTGATCCGCCTGGGCCGGCGTGTCGAGATACACCCAGTCAACCCCAGCACGCGCCGACTCTATCAGACCCTGGCGACCCCCACCCCACTCGGCGAGGCGCTGGCGACCAGCGCCCGCCAGGCGGATCAGGCGCAGGTCAGCGAGGCGCTGGGCACCCTGCTGGCGCTGGGCTGCCTGACCCAGGCTCAGGAGACACCCGCATGAAGATTGACTGGCGCAAGCCACTCCACGGCTATTATCTGAAGTTCGCCCCCTGCCTCGACCGACTGCCGCTGGATGTCGTCCTGCTGCTGATGCGTCTGGTGCTGGGCAGCGTCTTTTTCCTCTCGGCCCTGACCAAGGTGGATGCCGGCGGCATCACGCAGAGCACCTTCTTTCTGTTCGAGAACGAATACGACCTGCCAGTGATTCCCCCGGCCCTGGCGGCGTATCTGGCGACCCTTGCCGAGATCAGCCTGTCGCTGGCGTTGTGGGCCGGACTGGCAACCCGGCTTGCTGCCGTCGGCCTGCTAGGCATGACCCTGGTGATCCAGGTCTTCGTCTACCCCGGCGCCTGGGTCACCCACGGACTCTGGGCCGCCAGCCTGCTGACCCTGATCCTGCGCGGTGCCGGCCTGGTCTCGCTGGACGCCCTGATCCATGCCTGGCTGTCTGGCCCGGCCAGTCGTTGAAAATCGCATGGACATTTCAATGAGCCATGACATCAGGATGGTGTCAGGGTCGACAGGCAGGGTACCGCCATGCCGGCCATCCGCTCGATCCATGCACCATCAGCCCAACGCTCAAGGGAAAGGACTCGTGAACCAGAGCCAGCCCCATGTCACGGACGATGAGACCCTGCGCCAACGCCTCGAGGCAGTGCGCCCTCGGTTGGTGTCCTTCGCGCTGCTCCATCTGTGCGATCGTTGCCAGGCCGAGGACGCCGTACAGGATGCACTGCTCACCGCCATGGAAAAGACCGCGAGCTTCCAGGGTCACTCCGGCTATGAAACCTGGGTCTTCGGGATTCTCAAGTACAAGATCCTGGATGCCATGCGGGCCCAGAAGAAAAACGGCCAGTGGCAGCCGCTGGAGGACGAATCGGACGACGACGCCATCGATCGCATGTTTCAGCAGAACGGCCACTGGAGCCCTCAGGCACGCCCCGCTGCCTGGGGAGATCCGGATCTCGACCTCGACAACCAGGTCTTCTGGCAGACCTTCGATGCCTGCATGATCGGACTGCCGGATAACCTGGCGCGCATTTTTTCGCTGCGTGAGCTGATGGGGCTGTCGACCGCGGAGATCTGCCGGGAGGTCGGCATCAAGGAGAACAACTGCTGGGTGATGCTGCACCGCGCCAGGCTTCGTCTGCGCAGTTGCATCGAGAAGGGCTGGCTGAACACGGAGACAGCCTCATGAACAAATGCCAAGCGGCCACCCGCCTGATGTCGCTGAAACGCGATCGCCCGCTGACCCTCGGGGAGCGAGCGGCATTACGCCTGCATCTCGCGATGTGCAGCGCTTGTCGCGAGTGCGATCGTCAATTCGAACTCTTGCATCACGTGAACCGGCGTTTCGAGCCGCCGACGGAAGACCGGATGACCGACGACGCCCCTCGACACTGAATGGCGGCCTCTCGCCAAGGTCCGCCTCATCTAGGAGCCTGTCGGATTTGACCGATCGTCGCGAGAATCACGGATTTCGAGACAAGTTTATCGATCTGATGAGGCGAATAGCCCGCTATTTAACGAATCAGATCGAATGAAATTGGCCGAAAGCCCGGGCTTCGTAGCAGATCAGCGTTAAGTCCGACAGGCTCCTAGTCCAGGTAGTCGGCCAGCCCCTCGAGATCGGACACCGTGATATCGGGATCGATGCCCCAGGGATCGAAGGGCGCCTCGGGGCTGCGCCGGACCCAGGCGGCATGCAGTCCAGCGTGGCGGGCGCCGATGACATCGAAGGCATTGCTGGAAATCAGCCAGGTATCACCGGGCTCGACCTCGAGGCGCTGACGCAAGTGGGCATAGACTGCCGGATCCGGCTTGAAGCGCCTGACCTCCTCGACGCTGACGATATCGGCGAAATATTCGCCAAGACCGGCGCCTTCGAGCAACCCGGCCACGGCTTCCCGACCACCATTGGAAAAGGCCACGCAGGTGATATCGGTCTCGGCGAGACGAGCCAGCGCCGCCTGGGCATCGGCAAAGGCCGGCAGGCCGGCATAGGCGCCCATCAGGTGTTCCTTGTCGGTCTCGGACAGGCCGGCACCCAGCAACCGATCGGTGAACGCCAGGGCCTCCCGGGTGCAACGCGAGAAATCCACGTAGGCGCCCATCAGTCCCCGTCGAAAGCTGTACTCCAGCTGCTTGTCGCGCCAGCGTCGCGAGAACTCCCCGGCCATGGACGGCTCGCCCAGGCGCGCCTGCAGTTCGTCGACCACGCCATGCGTATCGATCAGGGTGCCATAGACATCGAAGGCCAGTACGCGTCGGCTCATTGCGGTCTCCTCGACAAGGGGGCGGCAAACGTCTCCCGCTTCAAGATTGCCATGCCTTGTCCACCAACGGCTAGTGTCCTGTTGCGGAAGTTCGTTGAAGACGATGGCAAGCGCATTGGACCGTCAGCCAAGGCGCCATGACGAGACATAACAACGCTATGGCGAGGAGCGGCCAGAGTTCTACCGCCAAACTTTTGATACAGGACATTAGGACAGCCGGGACAGCGCATAATCGGCGATGGCGGTATCCTGCACGCCGGTACCGGTGAGATCGCAGACCGTGATGGTGGCATCCGACAACCGCAGCATCTCGCGGGCCGAGACCACCTGCCCCAGCTCGTGAACCTTGAAGGGTGTCTCCCGTCCGGCAAACGCCTTGAGCTCGCCGTTGACCTCGCTCTGGGCCCGAGTATCGCAGACGAAGGCATCAGCGCGGGTCAGCAGGGCGACATCCAGCTCACGCTTGTGGGGACTGTCCGAGCCCATGGCGGTGACATGCACGCCATCCGGCAAGTCCCGAGCCTGCAACAGCGGCTCCCGGGACGGCGTGGCGGTGACGATGATGTCGGCCCGCTCGCAGGCCGCCGGAACCTCCTCGTGCACATTGACCTCCAGACCGCGACCGCGCAGCGTTTCGGCATACGACTCGGCGGCTTCCCGACGACGTGCCCAGACATCGACGACGCGGATGTCACGCACCAGCCGCAACGCCTCCACCTGCCGCTCGGCCTGTTCACCGGCACCCAGCACGGCGACGCGATGGCTGTTCTCCCTCGCCAGATGCTTCGCGGCAATGGCACCGGCCAGGGCCGTCCGGATCATGGTCAGATAGCCTTCATCGAATAGCACCGCCTCCACCAGCCCGGTCCTGGCAGAAAACACCATCATCAGGCCATTGAGACTCGGCAGCCCGAGCCCGGGGTTGTCGAAGAACCCCGGGCTGACCTTGATGGCGAAGCGTTCGGCGCCGCGAATGTGCGCCGTCTTGACGTCGACCTCGCCGTTGGCCTCTTCGATGGCCATGGAAAGGATGGGCGGCTGAACCACCTCACCCCGCCCCAGGGCGGCGAAACCGGCTTCCACCGCCGCCAGGGCCTCGCGGTCGACGCCGACAGCGCACTCGATGGCAGCGCGATCGTAAAGCTGCATGGAAAACCTCCTCACAAGCGCGAAACCCAAAGCATACGAGCAGCGAGATACGAGATCCGAACCCCGGCAAACCGCCTCCAGAGCGGAAGCTCCCTGCTCGTCGCTCGTCGCTCGTCGCTCGTCGCTCGTCGCTCGTCGCTCGAAGCTCGAAGCTCGAAGCTCGAAGCTCGAAGCTCGAAGCTCGAAGCTCGACATTCATCGTCCCGCCAGGGAACGGGCGCGATCAAGCGTTTCCAACGAAACGCCGTTGCCGGAGAGCACCAGTGCCACCTTGCGCCCCCGCACGTCCAGATCGTGCTCGTTCAGGGCCGCCAGCCCCACGGCGGCGGCACCTTCGACGAGGACTTTCTCGTACTCGAGCAAATCGACCATGGCCGTGGCAATGGCGCGTTCCGAGACACGCCAGTGCGAGTCCATGACCTCACGCACCAGCGCGAAGGTACATCGATTGTCCAGCCCGATTCCGCCGCCCAGGGAGTCGCCGAGGCTGTCGATTTCCTCGACCGCCACCGGATAGCCGGCCAGCAGGCTGTCATGCATGGCCGCGCCTTGCGACAGGCTCACGCCGGCCACTTCCAGCGATGGGCGGATCGCCTTGAGGGCGGCACCGATCCCCCCCAGCAGGCCGCCACCGGAAAGCCCTACCAGCACGCGATCGAGGTCCGGCACATCCTCCATCAGCTCCACGCCGATGGTGCCCTGGCCGGCGGCGATCAAGGGGTCGTCGAAAGGGGGAATCGCCACCATGCCGTGTTCGGCCACCAGCCGCTCGACCTCGCCGAAGGCCTCGTCCTGGCTATCGCCGACGCGCCGAGCTTCGGCACCCAGGGCCTCGATAGCCGCAACCTTGTTGTCGGGCACCCGCCTCGATAGACAGACCACCGCCGGCACACCGAGCCGTGAAGCGGCGTGGGCCACCGCTCGACCGTGATTGCCGGTGGATGCGGTGGTCACGCCCGCCGCCAGGGCCTCGCGACCATTGCGTTCCAGCATGGCCGCGATCATGTTGGTGACGCCACGCAGCTTGAAGGCACCGGTGGGCTGCAGAGTCTCCAGCTTGAGCAGAATCTCGGCATCGAAGCGTCGCGACAGAACCTCGGAACGCACCAGTGGCGTGCGCACCGCCTGCCCGGCGATGCGTCGACGCGCCGCATAGATCTCGGCCAGGGTCACGCCATGCGATGGTGTCGACATCTCACCTCCCCTTTCTCGCATCATGCGACGGTAGGATCCATCATTGACGTCCACAACAACGACATTCGCCGCAGGGAGCCCCGCGGCGAATGTCATCACGCTATCGTCGATGTCCCGTACACGATCTAGGCGGCCTGGATGGCGCCTTCCCGGGTCAGTGCATCGGTCACCTTGTTCACTGCCCGCTCGGTGCGCGCGACGATCTCGTCGACTTCCTCGCGCGTGGTGGTCAGCGGCGGCGCGAAGCCGAGAATGTCGCCCTGCGGCATGGCACGCGCGATCAAGTCTTCCTCGAGGGCGGCGGCAGACATGCGCGGCCCGACCTTGAGGGACGGATCGAAGTGACGACGCACCGCCGGGTCAGCGGAGAACTCCAGCGCGGCCATCATCCCCACACCACGCACCTGGCCGACGACCGGATGGTCGGCGAAGGCCGCTTGCATGCGCTCCTGCAGGTAGGCGCCGGTCTCGGCGGCGTTGGCGGTGAGGCCCTCGCGCTCGATGATCGCCAGGTTGGCCAGCCCGGCGGCACAGCCCAGCGCGTGACCGGAATAGGTCCAGCCGTGACCGATCGGGCCATATTCGCCGGTACCCTGCTCCAGCACGTCCCAGACACGGTCGCCGACGATCACCCCGGACAGCGGCTGGTAAGCGCTGGTCAGGCCCTTGGCCACGGTGATCAGGTCCGGCTTGATGCCGTAGTGATGGCTGCCGAAATCGCTGCCCGTGCGACCAAAGCCGCACACCACTTCGTCGGCGATCAGCAGCACGTCGTACTTGGCCAGCACCGCCTGGATCTCGTCCCAGTAACCTTCGGGCGGCGGCACGATGCCGCCGGTGCCGAGCACCGGCTCGCCGATGAAGGCGGCCACGGTGTCCGGCCCTTCGGCCAGGATCATCTCCTCCAGCTTGGCGGCACAATGCTTGGAGAACTCGCGCTCGGTCATGCCTTCCTGCTCGGCGGCACGATGATAATAGTACGGCGCCTCGGTATGGCGAATCGTCTCGATCGGCAGGTCGAAGTGATCGTGGAACGCCTTCAGGCCGGTCAGCGAGCCGGAGGCGATGCCGGAGCCATGATAGCCACGCATGCGCGAGATGACCTTCTTCTTGTGCGGCCGACCGAGCACGTTGTTGTAGTAGCGCACGATCTTGAGCTGGGTCTCGTTGGCATCGCTGCCGGACATGCCGTAGTAGACCTTGGACATGCCGGGGCCGGCCAGCTCGAGGATCTTCTCGGAAAGCGCGATCTGCGGCTCGTTGGAGTGGCCCACATAAGTATGGTAGTAGGACATCTCCAGGGCCTGCTGGTAGATCGCCTCGGCGACCTCGCTGCGGCCATAGCCGATGTTGACGCAGTACAGGCCGGCAAAGCCATCGATGAATTCGCGGCCGTCCTTGTCGACGATCTTGATGCCCTTGCCACCGGTGATCACGCGGCCCGGCGCATCACCATGGGCGAAGTCGCGCAGGTGCGTGGAGGCGTGGAAGGTCACCTTGCGATCGCGGTCGATCAGATCCTTGTGCGTGGTCATGCGTTTCTCCTTGAATGATATTGGTGCAGCGCCGGACGTCGGAAGCCACGAGTACCGAGCGGCGAGCTACGAAGGTCAACCCCACTCCTCAGACGTCGGAGAGGGGGAGGGGTAGCTCGTAGCTCGTAGCTCGTAGCTCGTAGCTCGTAGCTCGTAGCTCGTAGCCAGGCTAGCTCCCAGAAACCGACCCCAGGGCTCCCAGGCAGTAATACTTCGTTTCGAGATATTCATCGATACCGGTCACGCCGCCCTCGCGGCCCAGGCCGGACTGCTTGACGCCGCCGAAGGGTACCGGCGGGCCGGTCATCTTCACCGAGTTCACCGAGACCATGCCGTACTCCAGCGCCCGCAGCAGCTTCCAGATGCGACGGATGTCGTGGGTGTAGACGTAGGCCGCCAGGCCGTACTCGGTGTCGTTGGCCATCTCGATGACCTCGTCGTCGTCGCGGTAGGCGGTGATGCCCGCCACCGGCGCGAAGTTCTCCTCGCACCACACTTGCATATCCGGGGTCACGCCGGTGAGCAGGGTCGGCATGAAGAAGTTCGGGCCGGGCGCCTCGCGCTGGTCGCCCGCCACCAGGGTGGCGCCACGAGAGACAGCGTCGTCAACGATGGACGAGGCCTTTTCCACCGCCTGGCCGTGGATCAGCGGGCCGAGATCGACCTCGCTTTCCAGGCCGTTGCCCACGGTCAGCGCCGCCATGCGTTCAGCGAACTGTGCCACGAACTCGTCGTGGATCGACTCGTGGACCAGAATGCGGTTGGCCGCCAGGCAGTCCTGGCCGGCGGTCTGGAACTTGGCCGCCACCGCCGCGAAGGCAGCTTCTCGCGGGTCCATGTCCGGCCCCACGATGAAGGGCGCATTGCCGCCGAGCTCGAGCGAGACGCGCTTGACGGTGTGTGCGCACTGTTCGATCAGCAGCCGGCCGACCCGGGTGGAGCCGGTGAAGGACAGCGCCTTGATGCGCTCGTCATCGCACAGCAGCTTCGACACCTCGGGGGCATCGCCCAGCACCACGTTGAACACCCCGGCGGGGATACCGGCACGCTCGGCCAGTTCGGCCAGGGCCAGCGCCGAATAGGGCGTCTCGTGGGCCGGCTTAACGATCACCGGACAGCCGGCGGCCATGGCGGCGGCGGCCTTGCGGGTGATCATCGCCAGCGGGAAGTTCCAGGGGGTGATCAGCGCGGCGATGCCCACCGGTTCCTTGAGGGTACCCAGCGCGGCGTTGGGAATATGGCTGGGAATGGTGTCACCGAAGGTACGCTTGCCTTCCTCGGCGAACCAGCGCACGAAGCTGGCTCCGTACTCGACCTCGCCACGGGCATCGGGCAACGGCTTGCCCTGCTCCAGGGTCATGATGGTCGCCAGGTCCTCGCGGTTGGCCTGCAGCAGGTCATACCACGCCAGCAGGCGCTCGCAGCGCTCGTCGGCGCGCAGTGCGCGCCACTGCACGAATGCCGCTTCGGCGGCGTCCACCGCGCCCCGGATCTGCTCGGCTTCCAGCACCGGGATATGGCCGAGGGCCTCGCCGGTAGCAGGATCGAAGACGGCCTCCTCACGGCCGGCATCGCCGTGAGTCCACTTGCCGTCGATGTAGGCGTACTGACGGAACAGTCGCAGATCGCTGAGTTGGTTGGACAGCGTCATAGGCACCTCCCCTGACACGCCGACGTCCTTGCGACGCCGACCATGAAGACAACCGCGGCGATGGCCGCGTGATGCCTCCATGGTAAGGGAGGTGAGGGCTCAGGACTTTTCGAAGCAAGGCGCCGGGAGCATGAGGATTTTTTTTCCCGTGCGACTGACTTGGTGTTTTTTCTGTGCGCTCGCCCGGACACCCTCGGTCGGGCAAAGACACGCCTCAGGCCGCCGCGGGATCGACCAGCGCCGCTTCGGTGAACACCAGCAGACCGAGCTCTGGACGATAGCCATGGATCTCGGTGACGTCCAACGCCTGAAGAAAGTGCAGGATGCCTTCGCTGATCACCTGACCCGGCACCAGCACCGGAAAGCCAGGAGGGTAAGGAATCACGAAGCTCGCCGAGACCACGTCGCGCCCGGCACGCATCTGCGCCTGCAGCGCCCCGTTGTCGAAGCGCAGATATTCGGTATTTTCCTCGTCATAGGCCAGGAAATAGGCGCAACGAATGTCCCCCTGGGGCGTCTCGGAACACTGCCGGAAGGCGTCATGGAAACGGCTGAAATCGGGAAGCGGCGGTAACTCCTGGGTCAAGGAGTGCACGCGATGCTCGATGATCTTGCGTTCGGGACGGCTGCTTTCCTCCCAGCGATACTCGAACTCCTTGGCCAGTTTGATCAACACATCGAGCAGATAGGCGATAGCACCGCGAGACGTACCAATGTTGGTCATGAACAACACGGTGTTGCGCGAGGTCTTGTTGATCTGAATACCGTACTTGTTCATCAGGTATTCGTTCTTGAAGGCATCACCATCCACCCCGGTAGCGCCGATGGCGATGGTCACGCGGCTGGGATCGACCACGAACTCGTCGCGCGCCCAGGCCTCTTCCATCTGATTCCAGCCGGTCACCGGGTCATAGTAGGACTCGACCCCTGATTCGCGATATGCCGCGGGCACCATGTCGGCGTTCTTCAGCACTCGGAAATACTTCTGCAGCAACGGGTGAGTGTAAAGCTGCTCGCGCAGGGTGAGCGCCGCCTCGACCTGGGCATGCACCAACTCGAAACCCTCCATCTCGGCCTGCATGCGCCCCACGTCGAGCGAGGCAACGATCTGATAGTTGGGCGACGTCGAGGTGTGGGTCATGTACGCCTCATGAAACGGCGCCTCAACCTTCTGGCGGAAGTCCTGATCCCAGACGTGAATCATCGATCCCTGGCGCAACGAGGTCAGCGTCTTGTGGGTCGAGTGGGTCGCATAGGTACGAATACGCACCAGGTCAGGGTCAGGCAACAACCGCCGGTCGAGCCAGGTAGCGTCGTCATCCGGATCGAGCCGATCGAACTCGGCCTTCCAGGCAGCGTACTCCTCATGGTAGGCCTCGCTGCGATAGCGATCGCGCAGGGTCCGCGCCGTGTGCATGGCGGTGCGCGGGCGGTAGGTCGGGTTGAAGCCGGCAAAGGCGAACCATGCCTCGTCCCACAGGAACACCAGGTCGGGCTTGATCGCCAGGCACTCCTCCATCACCCGGCGAACGTTGTACACCACCCCGTCGAAGGTGCAGTTGGTGAGCAACAGCATCTTGACCTTGTCGAGCTCACCGGCTCGCTTGTAGGCAAGAAGGGTCTTCTTGATCTCCCGCAACGGCACGGCCCCGTACATGGAATAATCATCGAGCGGATAGGAATCCAGGTAGCTGACATGGGCACCGGCCAGCACCATTCCGTAGTGGTGCGACTTGTGGCAATCACGGTCGATCAGCACGATGTCACGGGGCTTGATCAGTGCCTGCACCACTATCTTGTTGGCCGTGGAAGTGCCGTTGGTGACGAAGAAACTCTGTCGAGCACCGAAGGCTCGAGCGGCGTACTCCTGCGCCTTCTTGATGGGTCCATAGGGCTGCAGCAGTGAGTCGAGCCCGCCGGAGGTCGCCGAGGTCTCGGCCAGGAAGATATTGATGCCGTAGAAGTCGATCATGTGGCCCGCCCAGTGAGAGCGGGTCACCGACTTGCCCCGTGAGATGGGCATGGCGTGAAAGACCCCGGTGGGCTTCCTGCTGTACTCGCGCAAGGCATCGAAGAAGGGCGTCTGGTAGCGATTGTCGATGGCACGCAGGATGGTGTGGTGCTGCTCGATATAGTCGGTCTCGCGGTAGAAGATGCGATTGAAGTAGCGGATGTCGCGACTCGCCGTAGCCTCCACGTCGCCGCTGGTGACCAGGAACTGGTCGATCTCGGGGCGCAGCTCGTGGATCATCGAACTGAGCAGGATGCTGCGCTCGGCCTCGGACTGATTCTCCAGCTCCTGCTCGGAGAGCCCCTCCAGGTAGTTGCGCAGGGCGCTCAGGTTGTACTTCGACTTGTAGGGGAACTCGTAGCGGATCAGACAGGCCTGGATATTGGGGTTGACCAGCACCGCGATCAACGCATCCTCGAAGCTGCGCACCGTGACCACGTCATAGACAAAACGGTCTTCTGGTCGACGCAGGTTGTGAAAGGCCTCGCGAACGACTTCTTCCTCCTGTGCCGAGAGGTTATCGACGATCAGCAGCTCAAAGTAGGGCTGCGCCGAGCTGTTGGAGGCCGGATGGCCGCGCCTGAGCTGATTGAGGGCATCGAGGGTCTCGAGATCTTCCGCATCGGCGTCGGTCTCGCTGAGATCGACGTGGCGTCGCCGGTAGGACTCGCTGATCAACGCCCGAACCAACCGTTTGACCACCCTCTCCAGCAGCAGATATTCCTCTCGGTCGAACAGCGACCAGAGGTGACGGAAATCCTCCTTGGAGGGAAAAGCGTGGTAGTCCTCTATGATCTCCAGGCGAGTCAGCTTGACGTCTATGGCCTTGATCAGGTTCCGGGCACGTTGGTCGGCGGCATCCAGCTTGATCAGCTGGCCCAGGTCTCGCTTCAGCGCGTTCCAGGTATCGGCACGCAGTTGGGAAATCTTGTGGTAGAAGCCCAGGGCGGTATAGGGCGTTTCGGTATGGCTGCTCTCGTGCATGGCGACCCCCTTCTGGCTCTTGTTCTGCACCCGTTCAGAGGGTGTTTACAAACTACTGCGCTCGGCCATACGGCGTTGAAGTCAGCCTCAAGATGCTCATTTACCAGCTCGTAAACTCCGCTCTTTCGGATGATTTCGCCTTGTCTTGCCGTCGCTCGTGGCTTTTGTAAACACCCTCTCAGCCCGTATAGAGCCCCCGCGCACCATAGCGCACGGTGATACGCTCTTCGGGAAAGTCATCGAACGTCAGGTCCAGACCAAGACCCGGCCAGTGAAATTCGGCTCGGCCGTCGACCGGACGATAGATTGCGGTATAGATGGTGCCCAGACCACGCGCATAGTCATGGCGGAACAGCGGCGGCGCGGCGAAGGCGGACACGAAGCGCGCTTCGCTGGTCGTCTCGTCATCCACCAGGATCGACAGCTGACGCTCGCGAATCAGCGTCTCCGATGCCAGGGCATGGGCGTACCACTCGATTCTCTTCTGATGGTTGGTGGCCACCGGCACACGACGGATGCTGGCACGCTGGTCCGGGGCGATCATCGCCGTCACATAGCGCCCCGCGCTGTCGGCAACGGTGATGTTATAGGCCATGTGGGTCGGCACCCGAGCCAGCACCTCGGCAGCCTGGGGCACGTTGTCACAGAACTCCAGGATATAGCGCAGGATGATCGGCGCCCCGAAGCCATCACCCACCGCCTTGCGTCCACCGAACGCCAGGGAGACCGCCAGACCGGCATCGTTCATGCCATCCAGCACCCCCCACAGGCAGTCAGACATGGCCATCACCCGTCGCTCGTTCCAGTGGCTGTAGAGGATGGTGCCCTCACACAGCTCCGGCGGATAATCATAGTTGCGCGCCAGCAGGGTGGTGGACGACCGGGTCAGCACCGCCTGCGAGCAGCCGGTGATATAGGCCGGCGGCCGATAAAGACTCAGCAGCCGCGAACTGAGGTCTCCGCCACCTGCCAGTTCACACAGGGTCCGATAGGTATCCATCAGCTCGGGCATATGGCGGCGCAGAGCGTTGTAGCAGGCTAGGTAGCCCGGACGCTCACGCTCGCCCTCGCTCAAGTACCACTGCTCGTAAGCCGGCCAGTGGTAGTCGAACAGCGACTTCCACCTTCGCCCGGGCACCTTCTCCCGTACGGTATGAAAGTCCAGCACCTTGGGCGCGCCGTCCCCGAACGACCTTCCCGGGGGCAGATCAGCGTGGTATCTCCCGCTCATAGGATCTTGAAGTTGCCGCCGCCGATGGCATGGCTGACAGCGACTTCCTCCACGACCGGATCCTGGAGCGGCTGGCCGGCGAACTGGCCACGGATGCCATCGATCCAGGCACGGGCTCGTTCGGTGAGCTGGAAGTCATCATCCATCAGTCGCCCACGCGTGATCAGAATCCCCAGATCGGCCCCTTCATAGCGAAAGTCCCCTTCACCGCTGATGCGCAGGAAGAAGGCCTCTCTCTCGTTTTCGGCGGCATGAGGGTGGGAGTCGTAGTGGTCGTAGACGACGCTGCCGTCCTCTTCCATCCGCCACACTCCGGAGGCCGGCGCGGCAGTGAGCAAGTCGACATTTTCGTCGGTATGCTTGATGACCAGTTGGCTCCAGCTGTCGACACTGTCGGGATGCGACCAGCGCTCATTGATCTCGTCGATATCGAGGTCGAAGTCGAGACCCGAGAACTCCAGCAGGTGGAACAGGAACAGCGGAATGTCGGAGTGAGCGAAGGCTGCCACGTTAGTCAGCGAACTCGCCCCGGTGACGCGAGGATTGAGCTCGCCGAGATAGACCTCCTGGGTTGCCATGTCGATCAGGAAGTCGAGCTCGAAGTAGCCATGATAGCCTTCATCGCGCAGCGCCTCGCCGAACCTGAAGGTATATTCCCGCGCCTTGTCGCGCACCGCCTGACTGAAGGCCCCGGAGAACATCTCGTTGCCGCACCACCCCCCCTTGTAGGGCGTCAGCGACTTGAACCCGACCAGTTCGGTCATCAAGGGCCCCACCACGGTCCCGCAACGGGTGGAACAGGCCTCTATGGCCGAGCCGCGGCAGTCGATGCGCTTCATGATCTTGACCTCGGGTTCGGCCTCGATCTCTTCGGCATGCTTGTAGTAGTCGTCCTCGCTGGCGATGAAGAAGGTGGTATGCCCCGAGTCGCCGAAGGCGGTCTGCACCACCAGGTCATCACCAAGCTCGCGGCTGACGTCGCAGAGTTCCTGGTAACTGCCCACCCTGGCCAGCACATTGGGCACGCTGGGAACGCCGGCCTTGTTGCCGATGCGCACCGTCTCGATCTTGTTGTCCATCCGCTGACGCAGTTCGGCCGGCGGGAAGGCAACCTTGAGCCCCAGCTGCTCACAGATCTCCTCGGTATGTTCATCGAACATCAGGAAGGCGGCGATACCGGCGTCATCACCCTGGGCTCGGGATTGGATGAAGTCGATCACTTCCTTGTGTTCGAGCAGGTAGTTGTTGATGTCCTCGATGCCCTCGAAGTCGCGGGGGAATTTCTCGCGGGGTACGAAGACGTTGCGCTGGCGTCGATCGAAGCAGTCGATATAGTTGATATGGCGGAAGTTTCCGACCCAGTCGCCGATTCCCAGCAGATTGAAGTTGGTGGCCGATATGAAATACACCGGTCGCTTGTTGCCGAGGAAATGACGACGGACGTCGGCAATGCTTGTTATTTTGCTCATTGTGGTTGCCCCCTGGTTATCGACGGAAGCCTCGCCCTCCGCCGCTTCGGCAGCGGGGACGAGCCGGTCGGAATCGGTGGCGTCGGCGGTACCGGCGGCCGTGGATGGAGCGAACAGGCGTCGCAAGACATCAAGGATTCCAGCAAACATGGCAAGTCCTCTTTCGGTGGGATCGCATTGCAGAAATGCCCAGGCGCCCGTCCGGGTCGAATCATCCCTCCTCGATATTGGTACGTTGCGGCTTGGCGAGCGGCCCCAGTGAATCCAGGAAGGGGGAGGAGCCACCTTCATTGCGGTATAGCAAGAAATCGACACGGCGGTCACGGAAGCTCTTGAGCGGTTGACCGAGTCCACGCAGGCCAGTCTCGCGCTCGCGACGCACACGACTCAGATCGACCTCGATGGGCATGATCTCTTCACCAGTGCCGGCCTGATGGATGACATCACCCGAGGGCCCCACCACGATGGAGCGGCCGTTGCCGAGAGCGCCGGCGCCGTTGATGTCGAAGAAGTAACATTGGTTGACCGCCGCGTTGGTTCGCGCAATGGCCAGTTCGATGTCGCGGTCGATGGTGTCAGTCATGGTCGGGTGCAGGATCACCTCGGCTCCCATGGACGCCAGAGTGCGGGTCGTTTCCGGGAACCACATGTCATAGCAGATCGACACCCCGAAGCGTCCGACGTTGGGCACGTCGAAGGTGATGAACTCGCTGCCGCTCTCCACGCCGGCCTCGTAGGGACGGAAGGGAAACATCTTGCGGTAGCGAGCCACCACCTGGCCATGGGGGTTGATGACCGACAAGGTGTTGTAGATGCCATCCTCGCATTGCTCGAACATCGAACCGGGAATCAACCAGATCCGGTATTGCTCGGCCAGCTGGCAGAACAGCGCCTCGGCCGGACTGGACAACGGCCGGGCGTGATGTGGTGAGGCCCCCATCGGCATCAACTCGCTGAACAGCACCATCTGCACCTGCGGGAAACGGCCCATCAGGACATCGATGCGGTGGCGCATGGCCTCGGTATTGTCGCCATGATGCAGGGCATGCATCTGGACACCGGCAATCGTGAAGTAGGACATGTCATTCCCTCTGCGTCAGGTGATCTCGAATCACCAGGCCTTGTCCGGAAATTGCCTGCGCTCGACCATACGGCGTTAAGCATCAGCTCAAGCTACTCATTGACACTCGCACTCTCCGCTTGTACACGGATTCTTGCCCTGTGCCCCCGCTGGATGCAGGGAAATGCGCTGGCCCGCCGAGCGCGAGCCCGGGCTCTGGTCTTCGCGCACCGACTTTTCAGACAAGCCACAGGGCTCAGACCCTCGGCCAGCGGCTCTTTTCCCGTCATGCCGGTGGGGTCACCCGTCAATGGCGGGACGTCGCCTCCTCTTCCTTCAGCTTATGCCCATGGGCGGCGAAGCGAATCAACGCAGAAGACACGCCAGACCGGTCACGCTCGACTCGATGCGAAATCGTCCATGGTGAAGCCATCCGCGGGGCGCTTGACGGTCTTGGTGACGATGTAGGTGAAGTAGCGCTCGATGCCGACATCCGAGGTCAGCCAGTCGTCGATCAAGCGCTGGTAGGTGTCGATGGTATCCGCCTCGATCCTGACCAGATAATCGAGGCCGCCGCCGACGGCCACGCACTCGGTCACTTCCGGGGTGTCATGCACCAGGGCCTCGAAGCGGGCGAAGCTTTCGGCGTTGTGAGCCTTGAGTTCGATCTGTACCCAGACGGGAGTGCGCTTGACCAGCACATCGGTATTGAGGCGAGCGCCATAGCCTTCGATGACGCCGGCCTTCTCCAGGCGCCGAACGCGCTCCCAGCATGGGCTGACCGAAAGGTTGATGGCCTCGGCCAGCTTCGACTTGGTGATACGACCGTCCCTGGAAAGGATCTCGAGGATCTTCAGATCATAGCGATCAAGCTTCATGGGGCTACCTGATTGTCCATATTCAGCCGAGCGACTCGACGACCTCGGCGATCACCGCAATGGTATCACCCATGTTGACACTGGCCGGAAAGCGTCGTGCGGCCAGTACACCATCGCGCCCGGCTCGATATTCGATGGGCGCCACGCCGCTGCGGGTCATGTCATAGACCCGGGCGATCACCTGCCCCTGTGTCACCGGCTCGCCCAGCGCCACGGTCAGCTCGAGCAGGCCGGTGTGCTCGCTCTGCACGTAACAGCTGGCATCGGGCATGTCGAGATAGATCTGGGGCTCGGCGGGTGCCTGGAGCTCACCCTCGACCAGACCGTAGTGCACCAGGAAATTGTCGATGCCACGCTCGGTGATGGCCAGGCTCTCGGGCGTCGAGGTCCCCCCGCCGCCAAGCTCGGTGGCCACGAAGATCTTGCCCTGACGCTCCACGGCGGTATCGAACAGCGCCTCGGCGTCGAGCTCGAACATCATGATGGCATAGGGGGCGCCGAAGGCCTTGGCCCCTTCCAGCGCGCGGCGCTGCTGGTCGGCATCATCGAGCACGTGGGAGGCGGCGAACGGGATGATATCCAGCGTCCGGCCGCCAGAGTGCAGGTCGAGCACGACATCGCTCATCGGTACCAGCACCCGGGTAAAATAGTCGGCGATCTTCTCGGTGACGGAGCCATCCGGGTCCCCCGGGAAGCTGCGATTGAGGTTGCCGCCATCCATCGACGACGTACGGCGGCCAACCGTGCAGGCCGGCGTGTTCATCATCGGCACGATGATCACCCGGCCCTGGACGTCCTCCGCGCGCAGTCGGCTGGAAAGCTTCTGCAGAGCGGTGATGCCCTCGTACTCGTCGCCGTGGTTCCCGCCGGTCAGAAGCGCCGTGGGCCCCTCGCCACGCTTGACCACGGTGACGGGGATCATCACCGCGCCCCAGGCCGACTCGTCGTTGGAGATCGGCAGCTTGAGAAAACCGTGCTGGACACCCTCGGCATCGAAGTCGACGGTGGCGGAAATCGGGCTGGGCCGCTGCTGGCCGGGTTGCTTGCTCATGGGGACTCCTTACTTGACGAACAGCTGGCGCGGGAAGTCGGCCAGCGTCTCGCAACCGTTCTCGGTGATCAGAATGCTCTCGGTAATCTCGAGGCCCCAGTCCTCCACCCACAGACCGGGCATGAAATGGAACGTCATCCCCGGTTCGAGGATTGTCTCGTCGGAAGGGCGCAGGCTCATGGTGCGCTCGCCCCAGTCCGGCGGATAACTGATGCCGATGGGGTAGCCGCAACGCGCGCCGCCTCGGTCGAAGCCATACTTGTCCATGGCCGCACCCAGCGCCATGGCGATATCGGCCGTGCGGTTGCCGGGCTTGGCCACTTCCAGGCCATTCTCGATGCCCTCGAGCAGGGCCGACTCGGCACGCACGAACTCGGGGGGCGGACGCCCCAGGTAGACAGTGCGCGACATCGGCGCGTGATAGCGCTTGTAGACGCCGGCGATCTCGAAGAAGGTCCCCTCGCCCTTGCGAAAGGGCGTATCGTCCCAGGTCAGATGGGGTGCCGCCGCATCCTGGCCCGTGGGCAACATCGGCACGATGGCCGGATAGTCACCACCGAATACCCTGCCGTCGGGCGATGTCCAGCCCTCGATACCGACCCGGTAGATCTCCGACACCAGCTTGCTCTTGGGCAGACCCGGCTCGATGACTTCAAGGATGCGCGAGTGCATGCCGGCGACGATCTTGCCGGCAATGCGCATGTAGTCGATCTCCTGGGGCGACTTGATCGCGCGACACCAGTTGACGAGGGAGTTGGCGTCCATGAAGCGCGCATGGGGCAACTCTCTCAGCAGGCATTGATACGCCTTGGCCGAGAAATAGTAGTTGTCCATCTCCATGCCCACGACGCCCTTGTGCCAACCACGGTCGGGCAGGATCGTCTGGGCCAGATAGTCCATGGGATGCATGTCCGGATTCTGGACATAGTGATCCGGGTAGTAAGTGATGTTGTCCGGATCGATCCAGCAGGTGCGCAGCGCCCCGTTGGCGTCCATGCGTCGCCCGTACCAGACCGGTTCGCCCTCGAGGCCGATCAGCACGCACTGATGCACGTAGAACGACCACCCATCATAGCCGGTCAACCACGCCATGTTGGACGGGTCGCTGATGATCAGCACGTCGATACCCCGGCTCGCCATTTCGGTACGCACCTTCCATAGCCGGCCAGCGTATTCCTCGCGAGTGAAGGGTAATGAAACCTGAATCATGAAATCGCTCGCCAAACGATCATGTCACCAATATCCGGCTGCCTCTTGCCCGAGGCACCGGGGCATAGCGCAAACCTGCCGACCGTCACGGGGCCATGTCCATTGTCATGACATTTGTTAACATGTCTCATGACAATTACCGGTCAATATCGCTAGTCTGATACTATCACCACCACTTGGCGGGCGGTCAAAGGCTTTATTGAATCATGACAATTGATCTGACGCCCTATCTTTCCGATACGGGCCCCAAGTACCTCGCCATTGCCCGAGCGTTGTCCGAGGCGATACGTCAGGGCCAGCTGACGCCCGGCACGCGATTGCCGCCGCACCGTCAACTGGCCGACACGCTGGGCGTCAGTGTCCAGACCGTCTCCCGGGCCTACGCCCAGGCCGAGAAGATGGGGCTCGTTCAAGCCCGTACCGGCAGTGGCACCTGGATCAACGCCCTGGACGACACTCGAGAGTCTGCCTATCTGCGCAACCTAGAGCCCCGCCACGAGGATGCGCTGATCGACCTGTCCATCGCCCACCCGGTCTGCCCCCCCGGCCATCACCTGCGCTTTCGCGAGACCCTGGCCCTGCTCGCCGAACAGGCCAGTCCCGAGGTGGTCACCGCCAGTCGTCCAATCGCCGGACTTCCTCATCAGCGGGAAAGGGCCAGCGAATGGCTGTCCCATCGTCTCGGCGTGCCCGGCGAGCCGGATGACCGCATCCTCTGCAATGGCGCGGCCCATGGCCTGCTGTTGGCCATTTCCACGATCGTGCAGCATGGCGACCTGGTACTGACCGAGGCCCTCACCGATCATGGCCTGATTGCCTTGTCCCGCACCCTGGGCTTCCAGTTGAGGGGCGTGGCCCTCGACGACCAGGGCGTATTACCCGAGGCACTGGACATCGCCTGCCGGCGCTTCAAACCCCGCGCGGTCTGCCTCACGCCCACCCAACTCAACCCCACCGGCGCCACCATGGGCGAGGAGCGGAGAGACGCCGTCGCCGAGGTACTGGAACGTCATGGTGTCTGGCTGATCGAGGACGATGTCCACGCCCTGCTCGAGCCCCCCGGCCTGACGCCTCTCACCGCACGCGTGCCGCACCTCGGCTTCCATATCACCAGCTTGACCAAGGCCACGGTGCCGGGGCTGCGGGCCGGCTACCTCAGCGTGCCGCGAGGCCAGTTGCATCACACTCTGCCACGCATGCGTGCCACCACCTGGATGGCCACACCGCTGATCTTCGAGATCGCCGACGCCTGGATCGCCGACGACACCCTGGAGAGCATGGCCAGCGAACAGCGCGAGCTGCTGGCCGAGCGCCAGCGCCTCGCCACGCGCCTGTTGAGCGGCCACGAGCGCACCGCTCGCCCCACCAGCCTGCATGTCTGGCTGGCATTGCCGACCGCCTGGCGTACCGAGGAGCTCCAGCAACAGGCCGAACAGGAGGGTGTCGCCATCACCACTGCCGTCCCCTTCATGGTGGAGCAGACGGCGGCGCCTCGACGGGTTCGCTTGAGCGTCGGCGCCGAGCCGGATATCGAGCGTTTCGAGGAAGGCCTGCAACGCCTCGCCAACTTGCTCGGCGAGGCACCACCCCCCATGATGCAGTTCGTCTACTAGCCACCAGGAGCACGACATGATGCGCGTACTCGTCCACCACGACCGCGCCGACGACTGGCGCGAGGCCCTGGCCCGGCGACTGCCGGATGCCGAGATCCTGACCCGCGAGGCGAGTGCCGAGCAACGCCGCGATGTCGACTACCTGGCCGCCTGGAAGCCCCCGGCGGAGCTGTTCGCCGAACTCGGCCGGCTCAAGGGCATCGTCAACCTGGGTGCCGGTGTCGATGCCCTGCTGAACAACCCCGCCCTGCCTCGCGACGTCCCCATCGTCAAACTGCGCGACGCCGGTATGGCCGGCCCGATCGCCGATTATGTCCGCTACGGCGTGTTTCACTTCCAGCGCGATTTCGACCACTACGCTCGTCAGCAAGCTGCCAACGAATGGCGAGAGCGCCCCATGACAGACAAGACGGACTGGCCGGTCGGCGTGCTCGGGCTCGGTGCCATCGGCGCCAAGGTCGCCACCTCGCTGGCTACCGATGGCTTCCCGGTGCATGGCTGGAGCCGTTCCCCCAGGCAGCTCGACGATGTGACCTGTCACCATGGCAACGAAGGCCTCGATACCCTGCTCGGCCAGGTCCGAAGCCTAGTGTTGCTGCTGCCGGATACCCCCGCCACCCGGCACCTCATCGATACACGAACCCTGGGGCTGATGCCCGAAGGGGCCAGCCTGATCAATCCCGGACGCGGCTCGCTGATCGACGAAACGGCCCTGCTCGATGCCCTGGACACCGGACGGCTGCGCGGTGCCCTGCTCGATACCTTCCCGGTGGAGCCCCTGCCCGCCGACAGCCCGCTGTGGTCACATCCGCGCATTCTGATCACGCCACACATGGCCGGCCCGACGCCTCTGGGCGATGCCGTCGATCAGGTCGCCGACGCCTTGCGCGCCTTCGAGGCCGGCACACCTCAGCCGACCATCGATCCGGATGCCGGCTACTGACGTCATGGCCTACACGAACGCCCCTGCAAGCGATACGCTGATGAATAGCAGGGGCAATCCCGCCCCTGGACAAGTGACACCCACCGGCTCCCGTCAAGGAGGTGCGCGATGTCTCGGATCACACAGTCTCAAGCCACTCGGACCCGGCCTCCCCAGCACTATGAGCGCCACGATGCCTTGCTGGTGGTCGACATGCAGAACGACTTCTGCCCGGGTGGCGCCCTGGCCGTGACCGGTGGCGACGCCCTGGTGCCGGGGATCAACGCCGAGATGGCCGAGGCCCGGCGGGCCGGCGCCCTGATCGTCGCCTCCCGGGACTGGCACCCCGTGGACCATGTCAGCTTCGCCCATCGGGGCGGCCCCTGGCCGGTACACTGCGTGCAGGACACCCCGGGGGCCGCCTTCCACGCCGATCTGGCGTTGCCCGACACGACCATTCGCGTCAGCAAGGCCACCGCCTTCGATCGCGACGCCTACTCGGCCTTCGACGATACCGGCCTCGGTGACTATCTCCGCGAACGCGGGATCGAGCGTGTCACGATCTGCGGCCTGGCACTGGATGTCTGCGTCAAGGCCACGACGCTCGATGCGCTGCGCGAGGGATTCACCACCCGCCTGCTCGACGACTTGAGTGCCGCCGTGGACCCGGAAGGCATCGAGGCCTGCCAGGACACACTCACCGACGCCGGTGCCGAACTATGCCGATGACCGCCCCGCTGACGGTGGAAGACGACGAGCTGGCGCTGCTTACCGACCTCTACCAATTGACCATGACCCAGGCCTATTGGCGCGAGGGCATGGACGATTGGGCGACCTTCAGCCTGTTCTTCCGACGCCTGCCGGCCGAGCGCCGCTTCATGCTCGCCTGCGGCCAGCAACATGCCGCAGAACTCGTCAGTCGGCTACGCTTCGGCGAGCGCGCCATCGCCCGACTGGCCGAGACCGGGCGCTTCGACGACGCCTTCCTCGACTGGCTGACGAACTGGCGCTTCGAAGGCGACATCTGGACCCTGCCGGAGGGCACGCCGGTCTTCGCCGACGAGCCCCTGCTGGAAGTCGATGCCCCCATCGCCCAGGCTCAGCTGCTCGAGAGTCTGCTCATGAACCTGGTGCAACTGGAAACGGTACTGGCCTCCAAGGCGGTACGCCTGGTCATGGCCGCGCGGGGACGTCCGGTGGTCGATTTCGGCCTGCGCCGCATGCATGGCGTAGACGCCGCCGTGCGCGGCGTGCGCGCCTATCGCACCGCCGGACTGGCCGGCACCAGCAACGTCCTCGGCGGCCTGCGCCACGACCTGCCCCTCAACGGCACCATGGCGCACAGTTACATCCTCGCCCACGACAGCGAGCGAGAGGCCTTCCGTGCCTTCGCCCGCCATATGCCGGATACCACCCTGCTGGTGGATACCCACGACACCCTGTCGGGCGTACGCAACGTCATCGGCCTGCTGCGTGACGAGCCCGAGCTGAGCATCGGCGCCATCCGGCTCGACTCGGGCCACCTCGCGGAACTAGCGCGCGACGCACGCCGACTGCTCGACGACGCCGGCCTCGGCGACGTGAAGATCGTCGCCAGCAGCGGTCTGGACGAACACGCCATCGACGCCCTGCTCACTGCCGGCGTGCCGATCGATGCCTTCGGCGTCGGCACCCAGCTGGGTGCCTCGGCCGACGCCCCGGTCATCGATCTCTCCTACAAGCTGGTGGAATACGCTGGCGAGCCACGGGTCAAACACTCGCCGGGCAAGGCCAATCTGCCGGGACGCAAGCAGGTCTATCGCCACGTCGACGATGCCGGACGCTTCACCGGCGACACCATCGCCCGGCGCGACGAGCAACTCGGCCATGGCTCACCGCTGCTGGTACGCAGTGTGTCCCGAGGCCAGCCCGCCCCCGACGGCATGGCGCTGGCGGCGTCCGCTCGGGAGCGAGTCATGGAAGCCCGTGGACGCTTCCCGGAACCCCTGACCCGCCTCGAACCAGGCACCAGCGACTATCCGGTGACGCTCAGCGAGGGGCTCGCCGCCTGGCGTTGAGCCGAACGAGCGACCTACAGGAGCTCGTGGAATCGCGCCAGCCAGGCCGGATGCGCCGGCCAGGCCGGGGCGGTCACCAGCTTGCCGCTGGTGATGGCCTGATCGACCTCGAGCTGGGCATAATCGCCACCGGCCAGGGCAACCTCTGGCGCACAGGCCGGATAGGCCGAGACGCGAAATCCCGACAGTGAGATGGCGGCGGCCAGCAACTGGGCGCCATGACAAATGGCAGCCACGGGCTTGTCATGCTCGAAGAAGTGGCGCACCGTCTCGAGGACGCGCTCGTCCAGGCGCAGATACTCCGGGGCACGACCGCCGGGAACCACCAGGCCATCGTAGTCGGCCGCCGATACCTCGGCGAAGGTGGCATTGAGAACGAAATCATGCCCGGGCTTCTCGGTATAGGTCTGATCGCCTTCGAAGTCGTGGATGGCGGTGCGGATCCGGTCGCCCTCGCGCTTGTCGGGACACACGGCGTCCACCGTATGGCCCATGGCCTGCAAGGCCTGGAAGGGCACCATGATCTCGTAGTCCTCGACGAAATCGCCGGCGATGAGCAGTAAGCTGGCCATGGTATTCACCTCGTCTGCGAGTGGAGAAGGTTGCTGTCGCCAGCATAGGCCATGTCCGGCGAAGCGACGAGCGCCCGGGTGCCGAGGCAAACACATGGCCGCTATTCCCGACCCTCCTCGGGAACCTCACGCCCCTCTTCGGGCTCCCAAGGCCGTCGACACCGGGAGAATCGCTCATGCTCGCCTTGCCGCTATATCGCTCATGGCTACTGCTACTGCTCCTGTTGGTCGCTGGTCCGGCCGTTGCCGATACCGCGCCCCAGCCTTTCAACGCCCGTTACCATCTACAAGTGGCAGGCTGGCCCGATGCCGATATCCAGCATCGGCTGCAACGCACCGCCAGTGGCTGGCAAAGCGAGATGAGCGCCGAACTGCCGGGGATCAGCGGCCATGAGATGGGCCGCTTTCGCCTCGAGGACGACCGGGTTCGCTCGCTCTACTATGCGTCCGGCTACTCGCTGCTGGGCATCCAGCGCTCCTACCGACTCGAGCGTGATGCCCTGGCGGCATGGCCGGACCGCCAGAGCGCCCTTTTCGCCCTGTCCCGACGTGCCATCGACGGAGACTGCGCATCGGCCTGCCGAGTGCATTATCTCGATCATCGAGGACGCGAGGAGCGCCTCGACTACCGGCGGGTCGGCCGCGAGACGCTGGATCTGTCCGCGGGTCGGTTCGACGCGCTGCGCGTGGAAGTCACCGAGCCGGACGAACCGGACCGCCGCCTGGTTTTCGACTTCCTCCCCCGGATGCCAGGACTGCTGCTGTCCATGGCCTACTACCGCGACGGCGAGCGCCGCAGCCACCTGACGCTTACCCGCCTGGACGCCCCCTGACCCGCGGCCTTCCGCCAGGTAACGAAAACGCCTAGAGTGGTGGTTTTTTTTGGCGCACCGCCGGGCGGAACAACAGACCCGCCTCGCGGTGCCGCGTTTCTCCAAGGAAGGAATCTCGCGATGTTGAGTGGCCTCTTGATCGTCCTGCTCCCCCTGGTGCTCGGCTATCTGGTGCGTATTCGCCATACAACGCTCATGGCCGGCATCAACCGGGGCGTGAACGTTTCCATCTAC
Source organism: Halomonas sp. I1 (assembly GCF_032334135.1). Classification (NCBI taxonomy): domain Bacteria; kingdom Pseudomonadati; phylum Pseudomonadota; class Gammaproteobacteria; order Oceanospirillales; family Halomonadaceae; genus Halomonas; species Halomonas sp. I1. The sequence goes on along the minus strand of NZ_JAVXUS010000004.1, from coordinate 113,083 downwards.
GTGATCCTGCTGCTGATGGGCATCGGTCTGGCCGGCCTCGACGACCTGGGCGGCAAGCTGACCCGACTGGGCGGTCAATCGCTGTTGCTGTGCGCCGTGATTTCAGCCTGCAATCTGGTAGCCCTGGCCTGGCTGTCGCGTCGCCTGCGCCTCGAGGTCGATGCATCCCGGGCGGTGGCAGGCGCCCCCACCAGCAAGCTGGCTGCCATGGCCGGCTCGCTGTCGCTGATCGGCGTGGTGCTGGCCGGCGTCATTCTCGGCCTGGCCGCGGGCGGGCCACTGGGCGAGCCCCTGTTCGCCTGGGCCGAGACGCTCTCCGAGTGGGTCCTCTATGCCCTGCTGGCCTTGATCGGCTGTCAACTCAGAAACTCCGGCATGCCACTCAGGCAGATCCTGCTCAACCGCTACGGCCTGGCCATCGCCAGCGTCCTGGCGGCGAGTTCCCTGATCGGCGGGCTGTTGGCCGCCCCCCTGCTCGACCTGCGCTGGAACGAGGGGCTGGCCATGGCGGCCGGTTTCGGCTGGTACTCGCTCTCCGGCATCCTGATCGGCGACCAGTTGGGGCCGCTGCTTGGCGGCATCGCCTTTCTCAACGACCTGATCCGCGAGCTGGTGGCCTTCATGCTGATTCCCCTGATCATCCAGCGCCATGCCGCCCTGGCCATCGGCTATGGCGGTGCTACCTCCATGGATTTCACCCTACCGGTGATCCAGCAGCACGGCGGGGTCAGCTGCGTCCCGGTGGCCGTGGTCAGCGGCTTCATCCTCTCGCTGTTGTCTCCCCCGCTGATCCTGTTCCTGCTGACGTTGTAGGCCCATCGCACACTGCCGCCTTCCCCGCTGCTCCCGAGCCAGCTGTCGCGATCCACTGGGCTGCCCAACGAAAACGCCCGCGACCCAGAGGTCGCGGGCAAGCATCGAAACAGGGCTCGGCCAGGCGAGACACGCTCAGAACCAGATCTCGCTCTGCACCCCGAAGGCCCACTCGTCGCCGGTGAAGCCGGCGCTGCCGAAGGCGTCGTCCGCCGAGTAGTCGTTGAGCGCCTCGTCCCAGTCGCTCCAGGAGGCGAACAGGCGAATCTCCGGGCGCTTCCAGAAGCCGCCCACCTCGGGCTTGAAGGTCGGGGCGATGGTCAGCTTGGTGTAATCCCCCTCGACGGCGTTGTTGCCACCATAGCCTTCCGGCGAGATGTCCATCCACTGATAGCTGCCCTCGTACTGCATCTCGAAGTTCTCGGTCAGCTCATGGGCCAGGCGAACATTGAACGTTGCCCAGTCGTACTGGTCGCCCTCGACGTAACGATCCTCGCTGGTCTCGGCCAGAATCGCCGGCGCCACACGCCAGCCGGGCGCCAGGTAGGTGGTGCCATAAAGGCCCAGGCGCGTCGCGGTGGCATCCTCGGTCAGGTTGCCATTACTGCCGATGGTCTTGGTTGCGGCCCCCAGGCCCTGGCCATGCATGACGGCCGCCTTGAAGTTGCCGTCGTTGAGGCCGAAGAAGTCATCGCCATGATAGGCCACCATGGTGTGCACGCCATTGTCGGCGGCATCCAGGGAGCTCGAGGTCGACCGCTCATCATTGTCAGTGGCGTTAATGCCGCTGACCATCCATTGCCAGTTACCGAAGTAGTTGTTGGAGGTCAGGATGAGGCTATCGGTGCTGTCGGTCTCTTCCCCTGCCGGACTCATGCTGTCCACCGGGAAGTCGGTGAAGCTGCGACCGTAGACGGACAGGTTCGACGTCCAATTGTCGGCGAGCTGCATGTCGTAGATACCGCCACCGGTACCGGCCAGGAAAATGAAATCGCTATCGAGCCAGTGAATATCGAAATTGTCGCGATCGAAGCGCTTACCCGCCCAGATCTTGGCATCCTCGAAGGCGCCGGTGAAGCTCGGCAGATCACTGAACTCGGCATAGACCTGACGCACATTGAGACTCGACTCGCCGGCCGTCCAGTCATTACTGGTGGTGACGCCATCAGCGATCATGGTGGTGTACTTCGCCTTGGCACCGTTATCGAAGCGCATCTTGTAATTGAGGATCGCCTCGGCGTAGGTATCCGGTTCGTTGCCGAGACGTCCCACGGCACCACCTTGCGAGCCGGCCGGCGTCAGGTAGGGGCCTCCCTCGGTGCTCTTGCCATCCTCACCGATCAGCAGCCCCGAACGAGCATAGGCGTTGAAGGAGAAACCTTCTTCACCATTGGCATGGCGCTCCACCTTGGCAAGACGCGACGCGATGTCCTGACCGACAGGCCGAGAGTCGTCGGCCTGCTCCCGGGCCATTTCCCGTTCCGCCTTTTCGGCCCGCCTTTCCGCGGCGGCGGCGCGCTGCTCGGCGGCGACGATGCGTTGCTCCAGCTCGGCCAGCCGGGCCTCGATGTCACTGTCCGCTTGAGCGCTCGCCAGCGAGCTGGCCGTCATGGCAGCAGCGGCAACCGCCAGGACAAGAGGGGATTTGCGCAGGCGTTGGGTCGCAAATGTCATCTCATTCAAAGCCTTTGTTGTTGTCACGGGAAGAGACCAGCCGGCGACGCCTGTCGCCACACCCTGTGCATGGCCTGTGCATGGGGAGGCGCATCAGCGAAACACCGATCTTAATCGATTAAGACAATACTCCAGTTGCGACTGGTTCCTAAATACCACCTATGTCTAACCACCCTGCCGATTTATCTATAAAAATAATTACTTTCAAAAAGTTATAAAGGAAAGCGCTTTGAGCCGGCGTACCGGCGCTCGCCTTTAGCCCAAAGTCTGGGTTGATCGTGCTCCTCACCCGGTCTAACGTTTTTCTGTAGTCGATCTTAATCGATTAAGACAGCACCTTCAGAAAGCATCCGAAACCAAGGCTTCCCCTTTCGTCACACCGGCGGCCAGCCTTGAATCAAGCGTCAGCGCATAACAACAAGTCGACAAGGAGCACCATGAACAACAGATGGATTCCCGTCATCGCCTTGGCCGGCCTGGCCGCCCAGCAGGCCCATGCCGCCGAACTGACCATCTCCTGCGGCGCCGTGGGGGCTGAACTGCAGCTCTGCGAGCAGGGCGTCGAGGCCTGGGAAGAGAAGACCGGTCACACGGTCGATATCGTTTCCACGCCCAACTCCTCCACCGAACGACTGTCGTTCTATCAGCAGATCCTCTCGGCCCAGTCAGGCGACATCGATGTCATGCAGATCGACGTGGTATGGCCCGGCCTGCTGGCCAACCACCTGCTCGACCTGAACGAGACCCTCGGCGAGGGGGCTGCCGACGGCCATTTCGAGGCCATCGTCGCCAACAACACCGTGGATGATCGACTGGTCGCGATGCCCTGGTTCACCGACGCCGGCGTGCTCTACTATCGCCAGGATCTTCTCGACGAGTACGGCTTCGAACCGCCGGAAACCTGGCAGGAGATGACCGAGATCGCTCGCCAGATCAAGGCCGGCGAGCGTGACGCCGGCAACGACGATATCTGGGGTTATGTCTTCCAGGGGCGTGCCTACGAGGGCCTGACCTGCAATGCCCTGGAATGGATTGCCGGCAGTGGTGGCGGCACCGTCGTCGATGCCGAGGGCGAGATCACCATCGACAATCCGGAGGCGGCCGACGCGCTGGACCTCGCCGCCTCCTGGGTCGGTGATATTTCGCCGAATGGCGTGCTCAACTATACCGAGGAAGAGGCTAGGGGCGTCTTCCAGTCCGGCAACGCGGTCTTCATGCGCAACTGGCCCTACGCCTGGGCCCTGGCCCAGAGCGAGGACAGCAAGGTGCGCGGCAAGGTCGGCGTGGTGGCCCTGCCGCATGGTGACGGCGACAGCAGTGCCGCAACCCTGGGCGGTTGGAATCTGGCCGTTTCCCGCTACTCGGAAGTCCCGGACCTGGCCGCGGAGCTGGTCGCCTTCCTGACATCCGAGAAAGAGCAGAAGCGTCGCGCCATCGAAGCCTCCTACAATCCGACCCTCGCCACCCTGTACAAGGACGAGGAAGTCCTCGAGGCGGTGCCCTTCTTCGACACCCTCTATCCCACCTTCACCAATGCCGTGGCACGCCCGTCATCACCGACCGGCAGCAAGTACGGCCGAGTGAGCAACGGCTTCTTCAATGCCGTGCACAACGTGCTGTCCGGCAACCAGAGCGGGGCCGAGGCAGTATCGCAACTGGATAGCGAACTGTCGCGCCTCAAGCGCCGCCGCTGGTAAGCCAGGAGGCCCTCATGTCACAACCCGTCGCCGAGCGCGCCCCCCACCGCGGGGGTGCCGCCAAGTCCGGTTATCGCGGCACCAAGGTACGTCGCCAGCGAGTCCGTGCCGCCTGGCTGTTTCTCGCTCCCATGCTGGTGGCGCTGGCCCTGGTGGCCGGCTGGCCACTACTGCGCACCTTCTACTTCAGCTTCACCGATGCCTCCCTGGCCGATACCGGCCGGGCGGCACTGATCGGTTTCGACAACTATCTGGTCTACGACGATGGCGCCTGGTACGGACTGCTCACCGATCCTGTCTGGTGGACCTCGGTCTGGAACACGGTGTTCTTCAGCGTGACGTCGGTATCACTGGAAGTGGTCTTCGGGGTCATCGTCGCCTTGCTGCTCAATGCCGAATTCCGGGGGCGCATGCTGGTGCGCGCCGCCGTGCTGATTCCCTGGGCAATTCCGACCATCGTCTCGGCGAAGATGTGGGCCTGGATGCTCAACGACCAGTTCGGGATCATCAATCACCTGCTGATGATGCTGGGCATCATCGACGCTCCCCTGGCCTGGACCGCCGACGCCGACCTCTCGATGTGGGCGGTGATCATGGTCGATGTCTGGAAGACCATTCCCTTCGTCGCCCTGCTGGTATTGGCCGCCCTGCAGATGTTGCCGAGCGACTGCTACGAAGCCGCCGAGGTCGACGGCATTCATCCGGTCAAGGTGTTCTTCCGCGTCACCCTGCCGCTGATCACGCCGGCCCTGATGGTCGCGGTGATCTTCCGCCTGCTCGATGCCCTGCGCGTGTTCGACGTGATCTACGTGCTGACCTCCAACTCGACCAACACCATGACCATGTCGATCTACGCCCGCCAGCAACTGGTCGAGTTTCAGGACGTCGGTTACGGCAGCGCCGCCTCGACGCTGCTGTTCCTGATCATCGCCCTGATCACGGTGCTCTACCTCTATCTGGGCCGCCGCCAACTGGGAGTCGACCAATGAACCGGACCGTACTCCGACTGCTCAAGCGCCTCGGTTTCTATGCACTGATCGCCGTGGTGCTGTTCTACGCCATCTTTCCTTTCTACTACGCCGTGGTCACCTCGCTGAAACCCTCCAGCGAACTGTTCCGCGTGGATTTCTGGCCGTCATCCTTCGATCTCGTCAATTATGCCCGGATCCTCGGCGAGAAGAGCTTCGTGCGCGCCATCCTCAACTCCATCCTGGTGTCGTTCAGCGTGGTCTTCATCGCCCTGCTGCTGGGCCTGACGGCCTCCTATGCACTGGGTCGCGTGCGTTTCCGAGGCCGCACCTCGGTGCTGCTGATCATCCTGGGTGTCTCGATGTTTCCTCAGGTGGCGGTACTCTCGGGACTGTTCGAGGTGATCCGCGTCCTCGACCTCTACAACAACCCCGCCGGCCTGGTGCTCAGCTACACCATCTTCACCCTGCCCTTCACGGTCTGGGTACTGACCACCTTCATGCGCCAGCTTCCCCAGGAACTGGAAGAAGCCGCCATCATGGACGGCGCCACCCCCTGGATCACCATCACCCGCGTTTTCCTGCCGTTGATGTGGCCGGCCATGGCGACGACAGGGCTGCTGGCCTTCATCGCCGCCTGGAACGAGTTCCTGTTCGCCCTGACCTTCACGCTCACCGACGACCAGCGCACCGTGCCGGTGGCCATCGCCCTGATCTCCGGCGGCAGCCAGCACGAACTGCCCTGGGGCCCTATCATGGCCGCCTCGGTTACCGTCACCGTACCGCTGGTGGTGCTGGTAATGATCTTCCAGCGGCGCATCGTGTCGGGGCTGACTGCCGGCGCGGTCAAGGGCTGAATCTCTTTATCAAGGAGTCCAAGATGCAGGACAACACCTTCTGGTGGCACGGCGGCGTCATCTACCAGATCTACCCGCGCAGCTTCATGGATGCCAACGGCGATGGCATCGGCGATCTCGCGGGCATCACCGAGAAACTAGACTATGTGGCGAGCCTCGGCGTGGACGGCATCTGGCTATCGCCCTTCTTCACTTCGCCGATGGCCGATTTCGGCTACGACGTCAGCGACTACCGCGATGTCGACCCGATGTTCGGCACCCTGGACGACATCAAGGCCTTGCTGGCCCGAGCCCACGAACTGGGCCTCAAGGTGATCATCGACCAGGTGCTCAGCCACTCCTCGGACCGCCACCCCTGGTTTCGGGAGAGTCGCCAGGATCGTGGCAATGCCAGGGCCGACTGGTATGTCTGGGCCGATCCCAAGCCCGACGGCACGCCACCCAACAACTGGCTGTCGATCTTCGGCGGCCCAGCCTGGACCTTCGAGCCTAGACGCCGTCAGTACTACCTGCACAACTTCCTGGCCAGCCAGCCCGACCTCAATTTTCACCATCCCGAGGTGCGACGGGCGCAGCTCGACAACATGCGCTTCTGGCTGGACCTGGGCGTCGACGGCTTCCGCCTGGACACCGTGAATTTCTACTTTCACGACACCGCCCTGCGCGACAATCCGCCGGTGCCGGAAGGGGCGCCCAGGACCCTCGGCGCACCGGACAGCAACCCCTACACCTGGCAGCGCCACCTGTACGATATCAGTCGCCCGGAGAATCTCGACTTCCTGCGCGAGCTGCGTGCCCTGATGGACGACTATCCCGGTACCACCACGGTAGGCGAAATCGGTGACGACACCCCGCTCGAGCGCATGGCGGAGTACACCGAGGGCGGCGACAAGCTGCACATGGCCTACACCTTCGACCTGCTCAACGAGCCGCACTCGCCGGCCTACATCCGCGAAGTGATCGAACGCTTCCAGACGTTGGCCGGCGATGCCTGGCCCTGCTGGGCGCTCTCCAACCATGACGTCATGCGCAGTGCCAGCCGCTGGGGCGGTTCCGAGGACCCGGATGCCTATCCTCGGGTCGCTCTGGCGCTGCTGTTTGCGCTACGCGGCAGCGTCTGTCTCTACCAGGGCGAGGAACTGGGACTACCGGAGGCCGACGTGCCCTTCGAACGCATCCAGGACCCTTACGGCAAGGTGCTGTGGCCGGAATTCAAGGGGCGCGACGGTGCCCGCACGCCCCTGCCCTGGCGTTCCGCCGCGTTCGGCGGCTTCTCGACGACCGAACCCTGGCTGCCGCTGGACAGGCGCCACCTGCCGCTGGCCGTGGAGGCACAGGAGCACGACCCCGGCTCCACGCTCAACGCCGTACGGCGACTGTTGAGCTTCCGGCGTCGACACCCCGCCCTGCGCGACGGCGACCTCGAGCTGATCGAGGTGGGCGAAGCGCTGCTCGGCTTTAGCCGGCAACATCGCGACGAGCGCCTACTGTGCGTGTTCAACCTGACCGGCGAGACGCAATGTACCCGCCTGCCGGCCAAGGGACGCCCCCTCGACGATCATGGATTCAGCGCCACGCTGGACGGCGAGACCCTGACGCTGCCGCCCTACCAGGCCGCTTTCCTGCACCTCGATTCATCCCCCCAGACAGCCGGAAACGCAAACCGGCAGGGAGTCGCCACATGGCAAGCGTGACCCTCGAAAAGCTCAACAAGGTCTTCGGCAACACCCATATCATCAAGGATGTCGACCTGACGGTCGGCGACGGTGAGTTCGTGGTCTTCGTCGGCCCCTCAGGTTGCGGCAAGTCGACGCTGCTGCGATTGATCGCCGGCCTCGAATCGATCACCGACGGCGAGCTGTCCATCGGCGAGCGCGTCGTCAACGACATGCCGCCCCGCGAACGCGGCGTGGGCATGGTGTTCCAGTCCTACGCCCTCTACCCGCACATGACGGTCTACGACAACATGGCCTTCGGGCTCAAGCTGGCCAAGGCCGATGACCAGACCGTCGAGCAGCGCGTCATGGAGACCGCTCGAACCCTGCAACTCGAGACACTGCTCAAGCGCAAGCCCAAGGAACTCTCGGGTGGCCAGCGGCAACGGGTCGCGATGGGCCGTGCCATGGCGCGCAACCCGCAGATCCTGCTGTTCGACGAGCCGCTATCCAACCTCGATGCCTCGCTGCGCGTGCAGATGCGCAACGAGATCGCCCAGCTCCACCACCGGCGAGGCTCCACCGTCGTCTACGTCACCCACGACCAGGTCGAGGCCATGACCCTGGCCGACAAGATCGTGGTGCTTCGGGACGGGCGCATCGAGCAGGTCGGCAGCCCGCAGACCCTCTACCAGCGACCGGCGACACGCTTCGTCGCCGGCTTCATCGGTTCGCCGACCATGAACTTCCTGCCTGCGGAACTGCGCAGCTCGAGTCGCGATGGTTGCCGGGTGGCGATCGCCGGCATCGGCGAACTCGACCTGCACCAGGATGCCGGCGAGACATCGGGGCAACAGCTGACCTTGGGCATTCGCCCCGAGCACCTGCGGCTCGACGCGGCCGAGGGCGATAACCGCTTCACGATCGTCAACGTCGAGTACCTGGGCAATGAAGTCTATGTCTATCTCGAGCCCAGGGAAGGCGACACGCTGTTGATCCACCGCAGCGAAGCGCCCAGCGACTGGCAGGTCGGCCAGGACGTCGCCCTGTGCGTCGACGTCGAGCATGCCCATCTATTCGATGCCTCCGACCGAGCCCTGACCATCACCACGCGGCGTCACGCTGCCTGACCGGGAGACATCATCACCATGGGACGCCTGACACTCACCGGCATCGGCAAGGACTACGACGGTGTCGAAGTCTCGCGAGACATCGACCTGACCATCGAGGACGGCGAGTTCGTGGTCTTCGTCGGACCCTCCGGGTGCGGCAAGTCGACGCTGCTGCGCATGATCGCCGGCCTGGAAGACATCAGCCGAGGCGAAATGTGCCTGGATGGCGAGCGTCTCAACGAGACACCGCCCCAGGAGCGCGATATCGGCATGGTCTTCCAGTCCTACGCTCTCTATCCCCACATGACGGTGGCGGAGAACATGGCCTTCGGACTCAAACTCGCCCACGCCGACAAGGCCGAGATCAAGCAACGGGTCGAGGCCGCCGCCCATACCCTGCAGTTGTCGCCGCTGCTGGATCGCCGCCCCAAGGCACTGTCCGGTGGTCAACGCCAGCGGGTGGCCATCGGCCGCACCCTGGTCAAGCAGCCTCGGGTCTTCCTGCTCGATGAACCCCTGTCCAACCTCGATGCGTCGCTGCGCGTCGAGATGCGCGTGCAGCTCGCCGAGCTGCATCGACGACTCGGCACCACCATGGTCTATGTCACCCACGACCAGGTCGAAGCCATGACCCTGGCGGACCGGATCGTTCTGCTCAGCGGTGGCCGCATCGCTCAGGTCGGCGCACCACTGACGCTCTATCACTTTCCCGAAAGCCTGGAAGTCGCGGCCTTTATCGGTTCGCCCCGCATCAACACCCTGCCGGTCACGGTCATCGACCCCGGACGGCGGCGTACCGGCGTGCGACTGCCCAACGGCGAGACCCTACCCGTGGCGGTGGATGGTTCGCGCCTGACGGCGGGCGACACGGCCACCCTGGGCATCCGCGCCGAGGACTTCGTGGCACCGGACGCGGCCGACGCCCTGCTGCAAGGTCGGCTGGGCGTGGCCGAACGCCTCGGCTACGAGACCCTCGCTCACATCGAGGTGAATGGCGCCAACGGCACCATCACCCAGCGCCTCGACCGCCTGGCGCACCTCGAGCCTCGTCAGGCGACGACGCTGGGCCTGTCCGGCGAACAGTGCCACCTGTTCGATGCCCAGGGGCTAGCCTGTCCCCGCCAGGTGACGCTGACCGGCGTGGCGGCATGAATGCCGTCTCCCGCGTCGAACGACGCGGGAGACGGACCATAAAGGACCATCGAGGCGGTTCAGCGTGCCTGGAGACGTTCCGCCAGCCAGGCGCGTGCCTCCTCGTCGCCGGCACGCGCCGCACGCTCGGCGAGCTGCATGGCGAGCTCGATGTCGCCGGCCTGCACGGCGGCCCGCATCAGGCGACGCCAATCGAGAGGCGCCGACTCGACTGGTTCTTGCTCACGAGAGGGCTCGGCCCGTGCCGTGTTCGTCGACATCATCCCGGCATCACCGCTGCCCAGCAGAGGTGCCAGCAGACCATCGCTCTCGCCCAGCGGCCTCACCCGCAGCGATACCTCGCCACTGGCCAGGTGCGGCGCCACGGGGTCGACCACCGCCGGCTCGGCGAGATGACGCGCCCGTGCCTGGGCGCGCGCCGGATGCAACAGCTCGCTCTCGGCGGCTCGGGCGGCATCGGACGTCAGGACCACCAACCGATCGGCCTGGGCCGAGGGTGTGACGCCGAGACTCAGGTAAAGTCGATCATCGTTCAGCCCTCGTGCCGGCTGGTAGGTGAAGTCCTGCCAGTCGAAGCGTCGCTGTATCGCCCCCGTCTCGTCGAGGAGCAGCACCAGAGGAGCGAACAGTGACCGTTGCCCCTGATCGTCGCGCTGCACGCGGCTGATCAACTCCAGCCGCAACGGCCCCATCCCCCGCGGTAGTGCCATGGCATGAAAGGGACTCGGACCGGTATCGAAGCGGTGCACCGGCGTCTCGGGCCCAAAGCGCAAGGTTCGTTCGTCACGCCCCGCCAGCGGCGATAGCGGCAGGGTGGCGAGCCCCCGACAGCAATCACTGGCACGCTCGAGCCAAGCTTCGTCGAGACGATGTTCGGTGGACGTGGGCGTCGTCGTGGCGCAACCGCCGAGCAGCAACGCCCCCAGTACGCCCGCCAGGGCAAGACGACGCTTGGTCGCCTCTCGGGGCAATTCGATGGACATGTCAGGACCTCGTGGGGTGGCAGGAAAGCGGTGACAAGGAAAAATGCCGGTGCCTCGAGAGCACCGGCAAAGGATCAGCAAGCTGTCATCTCACGGAACGCGCGGGGCTTACCACCAGGCCTCGGCCTGCAGGCCCACGGTCACGCCGTCATCCTCGCCCATCTCGATGGACTCGCTGGCGGCGTTGTAGACATCGCCGTCCCAGTTGGCGTAGGTGACGAAGGCGCGCAACACCGGGCGCGCGAAGGCACCGCGTCCCGCCGACCATTGCTGGGCCAGAGTCAGCTTGGTCAGGTCGGCCGTTTCCATGCTGTCCTGCTGGGGGTCGATACGGTCGTAGCCGAGTTCCAGCGCAGTGCTCTGAGTATCGCTCCAGTAATAGGTCGGTCGGATACCGGCCGACAGCCAGGTCTGCCCCTGGCCATTGTCCAGGTCACGATCCTCGTAGATGGCGGCATAAAGCATGTCGATATCCGGCGTCAGGTTGACCTGGCCATGGTCGAGCACGCGAATCATGCTGCCTTCCGGCGTGGTCGAGGCGGTGTTGGTACGACCCGAGCCGCCGATGATGCCATCGGTGGCGTACTGCACCGCAAGCTTGTTGTAACCGCCGAACCAATCACCCTGAGTGTGCTGCAGGGTCACCATGTGCCCTTTCTCGGGATCGACGCCGGCACGGTCCTGGGCATCGGTTAGCGTCGCCGATCCATAGTCATAGCCGATCTCGAGGCTACCGCCCGCATTGGTCTCGATATCCGCCAGACGGATGTCGAAGGTGTTGTTGGCGAGATTCTGACGCCCGTCGGGAAACTCGGTGTCTTCACTGGAGTTGCGCAGCCAGGCCAGGCTCAGCTTGCCGAAGCCCAGGTCGATGTTCTCGATACCACCACCGGGCCCCGAGAGATCCCAGTAGTAGTAGTCGTTCATATGAATGTCGTGACGCTGGTAGAAGCGCTTGCCGGCCCAGAGGGTGGCCTCGGGCATCGCCTCGATCACGCCGGTCGCCTGGACGTTGAGCTGGCGCAGCGCAATGGTGTTGCCATCGTCACTGTCGCTGTCCAGCCCTTCGAAGTCATTGGCCTGCTCGTTGACGTAGGCCACCAGGCTGTCGAAATAAAAGGTCTTGTCGTCCTTCTCGTAGAGGGTCGAGCCCAGCCCCAGCTCGGCATAGGTCTCGCACTCGTTGCCGAGGCGATACTTGGCCGGCGCCCCGGCCGCCTGGAAACAGGCCTGATCGCCACCGCCGGAGGTCGAGCCGATCCCCGAGCGTCCATAGCCATGGAAATTGACGTCGGCAGCCTGCGCGGCCCCGGTCGCTGCCAGGGCGATGGCCGCGGTCAGAGAGGAAAGCGTGAAGCGTCGTGTCCTGGGAGAGGTCATGATGATCCCTTTATTGTTGTGCATGGTGCCGTCGGGTTGAAAACCCTTGCTCTTGAAACCCGATCGGGCGTGAAACCACGGCAGCCCTGTCATGGGATACCGCCGTGATGCCACTGTGTCGGAAAGCGCTCGGGGTGTTGTCCTCCCCGCCCCCGTGACGAGGGGGCGGGGGAATGAGGCGTAGGCAGCAACCCGGGGAGGAGGAGAATCAGCCCTTCACACCGCCGGCGGTCAGACCGCCGACGATCCAGCGCTGACAGAGCAGGAACACCAGGGTGATGGGCAGTCCGGAGAGCACCGCCGCCGCCGCGAAATCCCCCCAGCGCTGGTTATGTTCGGCGAGATATTGCTGGGCCCCCACCGCAAGCGTCAGCTTGTCCTCGTCGAGCAGCAACACGGAGGCCATGGGGTACTCCATGATCGACATGATGAAGGCCAGGATGAAGACCACCATCAGGATCGGCACCGACAGCGGCAGAAGAATATGCCGGAACGCCTGCCAGGTGCTCGCACCATCCATCATGGCGGCTTCCTCCAGGGAGCCGTCGATGGATTCGAAATAACCCTTGATGGTCCAGATATGCAGGGCCACCGCGCCAAGCGAGGCGAGAATCAGCGATCCGTGGGAGTTGATGCCGAGCCAGGGCACCAGTTGTCCGAGCCGGTCGAACAATGCATAGAGCGCCACCAGCGACAGCACCGGCGGGAACATCTGGAAGATCAGCATCCCCTTGAGCAACCCTGCCTTGCCGCGAAAACGCATTCGGGCGAAGGCATAGGCACTGGTGGTGGCGAGCAGCAGGATCAACACCGAGGACACCGCCGCCACCTTGACCGAGTTCCAGAGCCACAGCAGCACAGGAAATGGCGGCTGGACCATGCTGCCATCGGGCCGCTCCCAGGGAATGCCCAGCGCCAGCGACCAGTGCTCCAGGGAAAAGCGCTCGGGGATCAGGCTGCCGGTGGCGAAGTTGCCCTCACGAAACGAGATCGAGATCACCAGCAGCAAGGGGAACGCCACCAGAGTGACGACGCCCAGCAGGGCGAGATGCGCGGCCAGCTTGCGCGCGCGGATGGAACGCGGTTGAACCATGGCCATGGAAGAATCCTCCTGAAATCCGAACGGTGGCGTGTTCCGTTACACCTCGACCCTTGATAGCCGCAGGTTGAGCAAGGACAAGCCCATCACCAGCAGGAAGATCAGGGTGGCGATGGCCGCCGCCAGACCGAAGTCCTGACCGGCATCCTGAAAGGCGATGCGATAGGTGTAACTGACCAGCAGGTCGGTGGTGCCCGCCGGCGTGCTCGCCCCGAGGATGTCCGGGCCGCCGCCGGTCAGCAGGGTGATCAGCACGAAATTGTTGAAGTTGAAGGCAAAGGCGGCGATCAACAATGGCGTCAACGGCTTGATGATCAGCGGCAGGGTGATCCGGAACATGTTGGTCAGCGGCCCCCCGCCATCCACCGCCGAGGCTTCGTACAGGTCACGGGGCACCGACTGCAGCAGTCCCATGCACAGCAGCAGCATGTAGGGATACCCCAGCCAGGTATTGACGATCAGCAGCATGGTCCGCGCCATGGCCGGGTCGGTGAACCAGTCCGGACGGATGCCGAAGACATTCTCGAGAATCAGGTTTATCTCGCCATAGGACTGATTGAACATGCCCTTGAAGATCAATATCGAGATGAAGGCCGGCACGGCATAGGGCAGGATCAGCAGGGTGCGATAGACGGCCTTGCCCCGCAGTTGCTCCCATTGCAGCAAGGATGCCAGCACGAAGCCCACCGCCAGAGTGAAAAGCACCGTGAGACCGGCAAAGACGAAGGTCCAGACGAAGATCGCCAGGAAGGGACCTCGCACATCCGGGTCCAGCAGCACCCGGGCGTAATTGTCCAGCCCTACCGCCACCGGCCAGCCCGGCGTCAGGCGTTCTCCCTCACCATCGACGAAGAAGCCATGTTCATGATCCGGTGTCAGGCGTGTCCCGTCGCGCCGATCGGTGAGGCTGCCGTCGGGATTTTCCGTGTAACGCGGCAGGATCGGCGCAAAATGCCGTAGCCCCGCCATGCGCAGCTCGACATCATCGGGTGTGGTCAGCACCAGTCGCTGGAGGCGTTCACGCTCGGCGATCACCTCGCGCATGCCCAGTGCCTCCCCCGCCGGCGGCGACTGAGTGGGATGCACCGCCAGGGCACCCTGCTGCCCACTGTCGGCCAGGGGCTCGGATACCAGTCGCGATGTCCCGATATCCGCGTCTTCCCCCTGGGCCTCGAGATAGAGTCGGCGGCGTTCTCCCTCGCGATAGAGCCGGAAGTCGAAGGCGCTGCCCTCCGCCTGATAAGTGCGTTCGAGAAACTGGGCGCGAACCCGCTCCTCACCGAGCAGGTTACTCGAACTGTAATTGCTGAAGCTGATGCCGACGGTATACAGCAACGGAAAAATCACGAACACGCCCATGCCGGCCAGAGCCGGAAAGACATAGCGGTGACTCATCAGATCGCGCTTGCCGAATACCACGGCCAGGGAGGCCCCCAGCACCAGGAACAGCAGCGCGAACATCCACTGCCCGCGCAGGTGGAACGCCACCACCAGCCACAGCAGAGATACCACCAGCACCGCCACCAGGGCACGCGAGACCCAACGGCGATAACGCTCGGCAATGGAACGGGAACGATGGCGCGGCAGGCCGCGTGAAGCATTGGTCGTGAACATGGTCGGTCACCTGCCGCCCGCAACCGGACCGGGGCCAGGACGCGGGCGAATGTCGGGAAGGGTCACTGATTCGAGGTGCGCATGCGCTCGGCGGCGGCATCGAGAGCGGCTCGCGGCGCCTGACGGCCACTGCCGATGTTCTGCAGTGCCGGCTCCATGGCCGACCAGAAGGCGCCCATTTCGGGAATGTTGGGCATCGGCTCGCCGATCTCGGCATTGGCCAGGGTGGCGGCGATATCGGGATTCTCGCCCAGCTCCTCCTGATAGGCCCGATGTGCCACCGCGCCCAGGGAGCCATCACTGTTGAAGGTCCGCAGGCCTTGCTCGTCGAGCAGATAGCCTTCGAGAAATTCGATGGCCAGGAAGTCGTTGGGCGAGGCGGCATTGATCATGGCCGCGGTCACACCGAACAGCGGCTTCGCCCTGGCTTCCCCGACCCGGGGCAAGGGCGCCACGCCGAAATCGATACCGCTCTTCTCCAGATTGCTCCAGGCCCAGGGGCCGCTGATCATGGTCGCCACCTCGCCGCGATTGAAGCGGGAGGCCATGACGTTGTAGTCGGTTCCCTCGGGCAGTACGCCGGACGCAATCAGCTCGCGCAGACGCTGAGCTCCCTCAATGGCCCCGGCATTGTTGACGCCGATATCGCCGACATCATAGCCCTCGGCAGTCCGCTTGTAGGGATAGCCGCCATTGGCGGCCAGCAGGGTCCAGCCGTAATAGGGCTCGCCATAGTCGAACAGGATCGCCTTCTTGCCCTCCTCGCTCAGTTCGGCGTCGAGCTCAGCCAGGGCCTCGAAACTCTCCGGCGGCGTCTTGACCAGTGCCTTGTTATAGATCAGCCCCAGAGACTCCACCGAGATGGGATAGCCATACGTCTCGCCATTCCAGACCATCGCCTCCCAGGTGAAGTCGAAATAGCGCTCGCGATACGCCGCCGACGGCGACACGCTCTCGAGCAGCCCGCTTTGTGCCCACTCTCCCATACGGTCATGGGCCCAGATGACGATGTCCGGCCCCTTGCCGCTGCCGGCGGCCTGCTGGAAACGATCGGTGAGGTTATCGGGGTTGACGATATCGACGTCGATGCCCATTTCTCTCGTGAAGCGCTCGGCCACCTCACGAATGCCTTCCGGGCCCTTGTTATCGCCCATCCAGATCGTCAGGGCATCATCCTCGAAAGCCAGCGCGGGCGATCCTCCGAGAGCGGTCGCCACCAGGCAGGCCGGCAGTGCATAGCGTCGTATCATGGCGCGGTTCCTCTTGTTATGATCCTGCAAGCATCGATCTCTCCATGGACCGATGCCCCGTCGCCACGAGACTCGGCTATCCTTGTCGCGACGTGCTCATCCCGCGGTCCCGCCAGGGTGGCGTAGCCCCGGGGCGTAGGCCCCTCGCGGGGCAGGTTCGGCCTGGGGGCTTCTCTCCCATCGCCTACCACCTTGGTCGCAGATCGCCCCACAAGACGATAATTCGCGCCATACTGACAGCATCTGTAACGATTAAGACGCTGCCTCAGGTGCCGCATGCCGTTGATCCATGACAAGCTGATGGCCCCCGCTCTCCCACCGACCACCGTGTCCCGCAAGCGGCTCAACGACCATTTCGCGCTCAGCGAGCACACGCGCTTGATGGTGGTCCAGGCCCCTTCCGGTTACGGCAAGAGCACCCTGATGGCCGAGCGACTGCCGGCACTCGAACAATCTGCCGCCTGGCTGCGCCTCGAGCCTCTGGACGATGATCCGGCGCGCTTTGCGCGCTACTTCGCCGCCGCGCTGGGCACACTCTGTCGCCAGCACCTCGGCCTTTCACTGCTGGAAGACGACGAGACCCAGCCACTAGCCTCGCGCATCGATGGCTGGCTGACAGTCCTGCCCGACCAGGCACCTCCCTGCCGTCTGGTCATCGACGAATTCGAACACCTGCGTTCACCGGTGCTACTGGAGGCCTTGCGCTACTGGCTGCGCCATCAGCCTCGCTGGTTGACCCTGACCGTGATCTCCCGCTCACGCCCGGACCTCGGACTCGCCGCTATGCGCCTGCGCGGCGAACTGGAGGAGCTCGGCCCGACGCAACTGGCCTTTACCCTCGACGACAGCCGCGCGCTGAGCGACCAGTTGCTAAGCTTTCCGCCCACCCGGGTCAGCCTCGAACGCGCCCTGCGGCTCACCGGCGGCTGGGCCATGGCCATCAACTGGCTGTTCGAGCGCACCACCACCACCGCCAGTTTCGATGCGCTTCTGGAACGCCTGGGCGGCGGTCACCCCGACTTCGTGGCCTGGTTCGACGATTTGATGCGCGAGGCACTGGAGGAGCCGGACCGTATCCTGATGCACCAGCTCGGCGTGCTCGAACGCTTCTCGCCCCACCTGGTCGCCCGGCTACTCGAGGGCCAGCATGCCGGACGCCGCCTCGAGGCGCTGGAGCAGGCCGGACTCTTCATCGAACGCGACGACCCCCACTCACCCTGGTGTCGTTTCCATCCGCTATTTGCCCAGTACCTGCGCTACTGTCGCGGGGAGCTCAGCCTGGACGCCCAGCGTGACCTGCATCGCCGCGCCAGCCAGGCCTGGCTGGCCATGGGCGATTCTGCCCTGGCGGTGGCACAGATGACCGAGGCACAGGACCCCGAGGCCCTGGCCACGCTGGTCGAAGCCGAAGGACCGGGGTTGCTCGATCGTGGACAATGCGCCCCGCTGGCACGCGCTCTCAACGTGCTCGGCGACACGCGCCTGTCGGCCTCGCCTCGATTGACGCTGTTGTGGGGCTGGGTCACCCACGCCCAGTATCAGTTCGCGCACACCGAACGCGTCCTCGGCTGGATCGAGGCGCGACGCGATCGGGACGAGTGGCAGGCGCTTAGCGCCGAGTTCGACACCCTGCGCGCCCAGCTCGCCATCAACCGTGGCGAGGCCCGACACGCCGCACCGCTGGCCGAACGTGCCCTGAACCTCCCCGCCACCTACCTGCCCGGCATGCCGTTGGCGGCCGCCACCATTCTCTGCGAATCCCGCTTCGTGCAGGGATACCTGGACGAATCGCTGCGTCGCGTTCGCGATGTCGCTCGCGAAGCGCGCCGACGCGGTGACGACCAACGCCTGCTCTGGGCCCATTGCCATGAATCGGAGACCCTGTTCGCCATGGGTCGACTGCAGGCCGCGCACGACGTACAGCAGCGCGCCGTGGCACATATCGAGCGCCGCCGACTGCAGCACCTGCCCATCGTCGAATTCGTGCATCGCATCCGCAGCCAGTTGCTGTGGGAATGGCATCGCCTCGACGAGGCCGAACAGGCGGCGCTCGATGGTATCGCCGTGCTCGACAAACAGGGCGAGCACTGGACCCTGCAGTGCCATATCAGCCTGGCCAAGATCGCCCTGGCGAGAGGCGATCATACCCAGTGCAGCGACCATGTTCGCCGTATTCGAAAGTCCCTGGCCGACGGCGACTACCATATCGACTGGCGAGCCAATGCCCACACCACCCTGCTCACCTGGTGGGCGAGCCAGCGCGACCTGGAGGCCATCGAGCGTTGGCGTCAGGACGCTCCGGAGGCCAGCCCGGCCGATGCCACCAACCACTTCACCCAGTGCAATGCCCGCAACCATGCCCGGGCCCTCATGTACCTGGGACACTTCGCATCGGCACGCGAGCTGCTCGAGACTCTGGAGACACAGACACGACGCCTGGGACTGGTGACGGACGCCAATCGCAATCGGCTCTGCCTGGCCCAGCTCGAGTGGCTGGCCGGCCATCGGCATGCTGCCCTTCCGCATCTCGAACAGGCCCTGGAGCTGGCCTCGCGTACCGCTCTGGTCGGCAGTTTTCTGCGCCTGGATGATAACCTGGCCCCCATGCTCGACCTCCTCCTGGAGGACGACACCCTGGACACACTGACGCGTCAGCGTGCCGAGCGCCTGCTCGACCTGAGCCAGCGGCGATGCAACTATGGACGCGCGGTTCGACTGATGCTCGACGATGCCGTGATCGACGACCTGGTCGCGCGCCCCGATGTGCCCGAGTTGATCCGCACCTCGCCGCTGACACGACGCGAATGGCAGATCCTCGGCCTGATCCACGCCGGCCTCTCCAACGAACGGATTGCCGAACGTCTCAACGTGGCCCCCACGACCATCAAGACGCATATTCGCAGCCTGTATCAGAAGCAGCACATCCGTCATCGCGACGAGGCCATCGCCCTGGCGGGCCAGTTGCTCGAGCGCATCCAGGGTGACACGCCGGCCCCCGCCGCCATCGCCTCCGCCCCGGTTCCTCCCCCGAGCTACGCCTGACGGGGAGGAGGCCGGACGCTTGCCGGATCGTCACCATGTCTCCTGCCAGGCGGCGCCCGCCACATCCGTTCCGGGCGCCGTGTCTCTCGACAGGAGGATTCGGGGCATGACCCGGACGACGCAAATCGACAAGCCAGGCCAGGATTGGTGGCGTGGCGCGGTGATCTATCAGGTCTATCCGCGCAGTTTTCAGGATACCGGCGACAACGGGGTGGGCGACCTGCGAGGTGTGACCGCACGGATTGACTACATCGCCTCGCTGCACGTCGATGCCATCTGGCTCTCCCCCTTCTTCACCTCGCCGATGAAGGATTTCGGTTACGACATCAGCGACTATCGTGACGTCGACTCGCTGTTCGGCACCCTCGAGGACTTCGACCGACTGGTGGAAGCTGCCCATGCAAGGGGCCTCAAGATCATCATCGACCAGGTACTGTCGCATACCTCCGACCAGCACCCCTGGTTTGCCGAAAGCCGTCAGGATCGCGACAACCCTCGCGCCGACTGGTACGTCTGGGCCGATCCGCGCCCCGATGGCACCCCCCCCACCAATTGGCAGTCGATCTTCGGCGGTGCGGCCTGGCAGTGGGATACCCGGCGTCGCCAGTACTACCTGCATAATTTTCTGGCCGAGCAGCCCGACCTCAACTTCCACAACCCGGAAGTGGTCGAGGCCATCCTCGGCGAGGTGCGTTTCTGGCTGGATCGTGGCGTGGATGGCTTTCGTCTCGATGCGATCAATTTCTGTACCCACGGCGCCCTGCGCGACAATCCCCCTCGGGAGGCCCTCGAAGAAGGCTTCATGGGCGTACGACCGGACAACCCGTATGCCTTCCAGCACCACCTGCACGACAAGACCCAGCCCGAGAACCTCGTCTTTCTCGAGCGCCTGCGCGCTCTGCTGGACGAATATCCCGGCACGACCTCGGTCGGCGAGGTCGGCGATGATGACTCGCTGACGGTGATGGCCGACTACACCCGGGGCGGCAAGCGGCTGCACATGTGCTATTCCTTCGATCTGCTGGGCGAGCGACACGATCCCGACTACCTGCACCACACCCTGGCCACCATGGAAGCCCGACTCGACGACGGCTGGCCCTGCTGGGCACTCGGCAACCATGACGTGACGCGACTGGCCACACGCTGGAATGCCGACCGGGATGCGGCAGCCTTGCGTCTCTTCATGGCCTTCCTGCTGACCCAACGCGGCAGCATCTGCCTTTATCAAGGCGAGGAGCTGGGGCTGGGCGAGGTGTCGCTGGACTTCGCATCGCTGGTCGACCCTGCCGGCATCGCCTTCTGGCCAGCCTACAAGGGACGCGACGGCTGCCGAACCCCGCATCCGTGGCGTCACGACGCCCCTCATGGCGACTTCTCGACGACCACCCCCTGGCTGCCCGTCGCCACCGAACACCTGGCCCTGGCCGTGGATCGACAAGAGGACGACCCGGACTCCCTGCTCAACGCCTATCGCGACTTCCTTGCCTTCCGCCGGCAACACTCCGCGCTGGTCGAGGGCGATGTCGTCCACCATCCGATACAGGACGGCGTCATGCGCCTGGAACGATGCCACGGCAGTGAACGCCTCCTGGTGGCCCTCAATTTCGCCGACGAGCCCCGCACCCTGTCCGCCCCACCGGGCGTCACGCCGCTGAACGATGTGCCGGCATGCGTCAACGGCCGATGGTCGCCAAACAGCGTGACACTACCGGCACGAGGCATCGCCATCACCGCGGCGACAGAGGGGTGGCCATATCACTGATCTTCATCATGCGGGAGGCTCATTATCGATCATGGCACACGCTCCGATGGCCAGTCGGCACCACCGGCCCGGCCCCGCCTCGATGACGACTCCCCCCATACGGCATGGTCAGGGCTGGGCCCGCCCCGGCCATGCCGGTATGCTGGTCACCCAACGCCTTCAGCATGGAATCTGGCTGTGACACCTTCCCCTCGCCACATCACGCTCAAGGACTTGGCTCGCGAACTCGGCGTCTCGACCGCCAGCGTGTCCAACGCCTTCAATCGGCCGGACCAGCTCTCTCCGCGCCTGCGCGAACGCATCCTCAGCGAGGCCCAGCGCCTGGGCTATCAGGGACCGGATGCTCGGGCTCGCACCCTGCGTACCGGTCGTTCACGGATCATTGCGGTCGTGCTCGCCGAAACCCTGACCTATAGCCTGAACGACGCCGTCTCCAGCGAACTTCTGGCCGGGATCACCGAGGTGCTCGACGATCACGGCCATACCCTGTTGCTGCTCTCGGGGCGACAGCCCGGCTCTGCTCAGACACCCGGCACGGCGAGCATGGCCGACGGTTTCATCGTCTATGGCCTGATGCCGAGCGTGATGCTGCTCAGCGACCTGCCCGCCCAGCGCCCGCTGGTGGCCGTGGACTTCAACATTGAAGGCCGACCGATGGTGCACATCGACAACGAGCCCGCCAGCTACGCCATTGCCTGCCACGCTCTGTCGACACCGCCTCGCCGTGTGGGCGTGATCACCCTGCGGCTCACCGAGACACCCTGCAACGGCCGGGTGACCGAAACGCAGCCCTGGTTGACGGCCGAGCGCACCATCACCCGAGCTCGCCTCGATGGCTTCTATCGCGCCTTCGAGGAACATGGCATCACCCCGTCCTCGGTGCCGGTGTGGAATATCGAGGAGAACACCCATGACGTCTGCGCCCCGGTGATCGCCGAGATCCTTGACCTCCCTGACGACGAGCGCCCGGACCTGTTGCTGTGCATGTCGGACCGTATCGCGCTCACCGCCCTGACCCTGGCCGAGCAGCGCGGCCTGCGTGTCCCCGAGGACCTTCGCCTGACCGGTTTCGACGGCATCGCCGAAGGCCAGTACCGATCGCCTCGACTGACCACCATGCATCAGGACAGTGTCGAGAAGGGGCGCGCCGCCGCCCGCATGATCCTGGATCTGGAGCCGCACCGGGCACTGACGCTGAACACCGAACTGATCGTCGGCGAAAGCTGCCCCTGATCGAGCGGCGACTTTCACCGGGATTGCACGATACGCCCGCTCCGCGACGGTATCCTGAGGTATTGCTCCCTGCTCGAGGACGACCCACGTATGCGCCCCTCCCGCCCCTCCTTCTCGCGACTCGGCATCAAGCTGTTCGTGATCATACTGGTGGTCAACGTGGCCATCTCGGGGCTGGTGTTCATCGCCGTGTCGCGCAGCCTCGATCAGGGCTTCATCGAATATCTCGACCGGACCCAGACGCGCCGCGCCGAAACCCTGGCCGAAGGCCTCGCCGATGAATGGTCGCGACGCGGCGATTGGCAGTGGCTGCGTCAATCGCCACGCGCCTGGCATCATCTGGTACGCCACCAGCTCTGGCCCGGCGATGCGCCGCCACCGGAGGGCATCGAACGACGCCTGGGCGATCCCAAGGATTTCGTGCTCCATGACGCCCGTGGCCTGCCGGTCATCGGGCTGCCACCGGACAACGACCGGGATGCCGCCGAACTGCGCTGGCTGCCGATCATCAGCGACGGCGAACAGGTCGGCACCCTGGGCTACCGACCGCCCCAACAGTTGATGGCACGCATGGACCGCATCTTCCTCTCCCAGCAGCGCCGAAACCTGGCGATCATCGTCGCCGCCCTGGGGCTGGCCTCGCTGCTGCTCGCCGGTGGCCTCTCGTGGTGGCTGGGGCGCCGAACCGGCGGCATGACGCTGGCCACACGGCGTCTCACCGAGGGGGATTACAGCACCCGCCTGACCGAGCGAGGCCGCGACGAGCTGTCACGCCTGGCCCGCGACTTCAACGTCCTGGCCGCCACCCTGGAAGCCAGCCGCGAGGCCCGCAGCCGCTGGGTATCAGACATCGCCCATGAGCTGCGCACCCCGCTCGCCGTACTACGCGGCGAGATAGAGGCGATGCAGGACGGCGTGCGTCCCCTGAGCCTGGACAGCCTCGGCTCGCTAGGCCAGGAAGTCGGCCAGCTCGAACGCCTGGTCGCCGACCTGCGCCTGCTCTCCCAGAGCGACGCCGGAGCCCTCGAGGTGCAGTTGGCCCCCCTCGACCTGGCCGACACCCTCGCCTCGCGTCTCGATGAGGCCGAAGGCTGGCTGCACGATGGCGGTTTCACACTGGAAACCGCCATCGACGGCCCCGCCTGGATTCGCGGCGATACCCAGCGCCTTCGCCAGCTCTGGACCAACCTGCTGGACAACACCTGCGCCTACACGCATTCCCCCGGACGACTACGGGTCACGCTCACCCGCCAGGGCGAGTCCTGGCGGCTCCATTGGGAAGACAGCTCGCCCGGCGTTCCGGAAGCCGAACTGCCACGCCTGACCGAGCGTCTCTATCGTGTCGAGGGCTCGCGCAGCCGCGCCAGCGGCGGCAGCGGTCTCGGCCTGTCCATTGCCATGGCGCTGGCCCGGGCCCATGGCGCCGACATGACACCCAGCGTGTCGGTACTGGGCGGGTTATGCTGGACGCTGACCTTTCCGGCCATCACCGACCACCAGCTCAGAGGGGATGACACATGAGCCGCATCACTACCGACAGCGTCCTGATCGTCGAAGATGAGCCCAAGATCGCTCGACTGGTGGCCGATTACCTGGAGGGCAGCGACTACACCACTCACCATATCGACCACGGCGACGCGGTACTGCCCTGGTTCGAATCCCTGGATGCCGTCCCCGAACTGGTCCTGCTGGATTTGATGCTGCCGGGCACCGATGGTCTGACCCTGTGCCGCGAGATCCGTCAGCGCTGGCCGCGGATTGCGATCATCATGCTCACCGCCCGGGTCGAGGAAGTCGACCGCCTGCTGGGACTGGAGCTCGGCGCCGACGACTACATCTGCAAGCCATTCAGCCCCCGCGAGGTCGTGGCCCGCGCCCGTGCCGTGCTGCGCCGTAGCCGGGCGACCGACGACACCCCTCACGCGGGCGGCACTGCCCTGACCCTGGACGACGATGGCTGGTGTGCCATGGCCGATGGGCACGACCTGGCCCTGACCGCGGTGGAGTTCCAGCTGCTGCGGGTGATGATGCACTCGCCCGGACGCATCTTCTCCCGCGAGCAGTTGATGGATCACATGTACCGCGACCACCGCATCGTTTCCGAACGAACCGTGGACAGCCACGTCAAGAAGCTGCGCAAGAAGATCGCCGACATCTGGCCGGATCGCGAGATCATCCGTTCGGTTTACGGCGTGGGCTACAAGTACCAGCCCGAAGAATGAAGGATGACGTCCGGCCGAAGCTGATCTAGTGTCCTGTATCAGAGGCTGAATGCGCTCGCCACCTCTTCAACGAACTCCGAAACAGGACACTAGATGGCACATCACCGGGACATCATGCGCTTCTGGCGTGACCCCGCTCTGCCGTTTCTCGAGGCACGCCGGGTCACGGACGGTCGCCGCGTCTGCTACGAAAGGCACAGCCACGATACCTTTTCGGTCGGCGCCATCACCGGAGGCTACAGTACTTACTGGAACCAGGGCCACACGGAACGCGTCGCCCCGGGGACGGTCGTGGTCATGAATCCCGAAGAGGTGCACGCCTGCAACCCCATCGACGACCGCCCCTGGTCGTATGACATGCTCTATCTCGACAACGACTGGCTGGCCGGCCTGCAGCACGAGCTCGGCGCCCCCGCCCACCTCGATTTCCAGACCTACTCCGCCCGCTCGAGCCGTCATCCGGCACTGTATCGGCGACTCGTCAGCCTCTGCGACACCCTGTTCGCCCCCGATGCCACACGCCTCGCCCGGGAAACCCGGGCCACCGAGCTGGTCGTCGAGATGCAGCGCCGACTCGCGCCGCGGATATCGCCCATCGAGGAATCACCTCTCGGCTTGAGGCGAGCCGCGGACTACATCGATACCCACTGTACCGAGGCCATCGGCCTGGACGACATCTGCCACGCCGCCGGCCTGTCGCGCTCCTACCTGGTGCGCCGTTTCAAGGCCCACTACGGCATGACACCGCACGCCTTCCTCATCAACCGCCGCATCCAGCTCGGCTGTGCCAGACTGCGTGCCGGCCAGCCCATCGCCGACGTCGCGGCCGACTGCGGTTTCTCCGACCAGGCGCACTTCCAGCGCACCTTCAAGCGCCTGCGGGCCACCACACCCGGCCAATACCTCGGCGGCACCGGATAGCCGGCGATCAGCCGACAGGTGTTGCGTTACAGGCGGGCCACCACCAGATACCCCGCACTGACCAACAGCAGCAACGCCAGGACACGGTTGACCAGGCGTACCTGGGACGCGTCACGCAGCCAGTGGCGAAGACAGGCACCGGCCACGGCCCAGCAGGCGATCGAGAGATAACAGATCACCAGGTAGAGCAGCGCGAAACGCAGGATCAGGCCGACCTCGCCATTGGCGGCATAGGCTCCCATCCCCGCCAGCGAGGCCAACCAGGCCTTGGGGTTGAGCCACTGCATGATCGCGCCCTGCAGCATGGAAGGTCCCCGGGTGTTCCCGCCGTCTCCGAGCCGACCATCGTCGACGCCGAGCTTGATCGCCATGTAGCCGAGAAAGGCCACGCCGGCCCAGCGAACCCCCTCGATGATCGACGGCCAGCGCTCCAGCAGCTCATGCAGACCCAAGCCGATCAACAGCAACAGCAGGGTGAAGCCCAGGGAGGCGCCGGCGACATGCCGCATGCTGGCGCGCAGACCATGGCGTGTCCCGGCGGACAAGGCCACGATATTCACCGGTCCCGGCGATATCGACGCGGCCAGGGCGAAGGCCGACATGGAAAGCAGCAAGCTGAGCGTCATCATCACGCTTCTCCCGTTTCGACTGGACTGTTCCCGTGCAGAATACGCGGGCCCCGCCGGATGGTATTGAACGCTATTGCCCTCTGCCGCCTCCTCGGTGTTTGCACGCTTGGTACACCGACCTTGCACGCCGGAAACCGATACTGACCTCGTCACTTCAGGACACAAGGAGTCTGTTCATGACGACATCGCTTTCCCGCAAGCTGCTGATGCCTGCCCTGCTGGCCGCCCTTGTCGCACCGCTGTCGCTTGCCGCCAGCGCGTCCCCCGACCATGCCCCCCGCCACGGCGACCACCACAAAGACGTGCGCCAGGCGCTGTTCGAGCGGGCCGGCATCGACCAGCAGACCCGCGACGAGCTCTCCCAGGCCCGCGAATCTTATCACCAGTCGATGGACGAGCTACGCGCCGAGCACCGCCAACAGGTCGACGAAATCCTCGGGGACGATGGCAAGGCCGCCCTCGCCAAGGCCAGGCAACAGCTTCGCGAGGAACATCGCGCCGAGCAACGTCAGGCACGCGAGGCACGCATCGATGCCCTGTTCGACGAATGGGAACTTTCCGAGGCGACCCGCGAGGCCCTGGCCACTCAGCGTGACACCTTCCGCGCCAAGGCCGAGGCCCTGGGGGAACGCGAGTTCGAGAACCCCGAGGCCCGCCACCAGGCCTGGAAGGAACTGATCCAGTCCCATCGCGAGGCGTTGTCCGACTATCTCGACGACGACCAACTCCATGCCCTTCGCGATGCCATGCGGCCCGAAGGCCATGGTCCCGACCGCCCCCATGGTCGTGGACACGGCCACAAGCACCCGGGACCCATGAACGGCTGATCCCGGCCTCCCGCCACTTCCCGTCACCTCCTGCACTACGCCCGGCCCTGCGCCGGGCGTAGTGCGTCGGGCTCGGGCTTCTCTCCCCATGGCCCTCCTGCCCACAGGCCCCGCCACTCGGTCGATTCCGTCCTTCGACTTGCAGTCGGCGAGGGATGTGCGTATTTTATTTGAACATTCATTTAAAAAAAGAGAGCTAAGGAGGATATATTGAATGTCGGATAACCACGCCATTCCCGAGAAACGCGACCGGATAAACCGCACGGTCTTCCACGGCAGTGTGGCCGGTATCCTGGTCTTCCTGATCCTGACCATGACGTTCACCGAGGAGGCCGGCGCCTTCTTCGACGCCGGCCTGGCCTGGGTGAACGACACCTTCGGTTGGTATTACATGCTGGCCGCCGTGGTCTATCTGGTCTTCGTGATCGTCATCGGTTGCTCACGCGTCGGCAACATTCGACTTGGACCCGACCACTCCCGCCCCGAGTTCTCGCTGGTCTCCTGGGCCTCGATGCTGTTCGCCGCCGGCATTGGCATCGATCTTCTGTTCTTCTGTGTGGCGGAGCCGTTGTCCCACTACCTGGCACCGCCCGACATGGCACCTGAGAGTGCCGCGGCGATGCGCGCCGCCGTGCCCCAGACCTTCCTGCACTGGGGGCTGACCGGCTGGGGCATGTATGTCCTGATGGGCATGGCACTGGCCTATTTCAGCTACCGCCACCGCTTGCCACTGGCCATCCGCAGCGCTCTCTTCCCGCTGCTCGGCAAGCGTATCCACGGCCCCATCGGCAATGCCGTCGATATCACTGCCGTGATCTCCACCGTGTTCGGCATCGCCACCAGTCTCGGCATCGGCGTGATGCAGCTCAATTACGGGCTCACCTTCATGTTCGGTGTGCCCGAGAGCCTTTCCACCCAGGTGGTACTGATCGTGCTGGTCGTGATACTCGCGACCATTTCGGTCGTCACCGGCGTGGAGAAGGGCATCCGTCGCCTGTCCGAGTTCAACATGGGGCTGGCCGCCCTGCTGCTGCTGTTCGTGCTCTTCCAGGGCGATACCCTGCACCTGCTCGACGCCCTGGTCCTCAACGCCGGCGACTATCTGAGCGGCTTCGTCGGCAAGAGCTTCGACACCTATGCCTTCGCCGGGCCCGATGCCCAGCAGTGGAAAGGCTGGTGGACCATCTTCTTCTGGGGCTGGTGGATCGCCTGGACGCCCTTCGTCGGCCTCTTCCTGGCTCGCATCTCGCGTGGCCGCACCATTCGCGAATTCGTCATCGGCGCCCTGCTGATCCCGCTCGCCTTCATGATGGCCTGGATGTCGGTCTTCGGTAACAGCGGCATCGAGATGGTCGCCAATCAGGGACTGGCGGAGCTCGGCCAGGAAGCCCTCAACTCACCGCAGACCACCATCTACACTTTCCTCGAGCAGTATCCGTACATCGGCATCACCGCCTCGGTGGTGACCCTCCTCGGCATCGTGTTCTTCGTCACCTCCGCCGACTCGGGCGCCCTGGTGCTGGCGAACTTCACCTCGATCCTGTCCGACGTGAACCACGACGCGCCGATCCGTCTGCGTATCTTCTGGTCGGTGGCCATCGGCCTGGTCACGGTGGCCCTGCTGATGGCCGGCGGCCTGTCGGCCCTGCAGAGCGCCGTGGTGATTACCGCCGTGCCCTTCTCGCTGGTGATCTTCGCCATCATGGCCGGCATGGCCCGGGCCTTGAAGCTGGAAAGCACCAAGGCCGATGCTCGCCAGCATGTCAGTGGCGCCGCCCCCGGCGGCGACTGGCGCGAACGCCTGGATCGTGCCCTGGACACGTCCAACCGCGCCGGCGCCGCCGCCACCATCGAGCATGCCATCCGCCCGGCCCTGCGCCAGTTCGCCGAAGAGCTCGAGGGCCGCGGCCAGGCAGCGACGGTCAGCGAGGAGACGGTCGACGGCGAACCCTTGCCCTATCTGACACTCCAGGTGGGCTTCGACGATGCCGCCAGCTTCGTCTATCAGGTTCGCGCCCACCGGCTGCGCACGCCGAGCTTCCTGCCGGTGGATGACGACTATTATGTCCGCCTCGATGTCTATCTGACCGAGGGCGGCGCCGACAAGGACCTCAACGGCTACACCCGTGGCCAGGTCATCGGCGACGTGCTCGCCGAGTACGAACGCCACCTGCACTTCCTGGCCCTGGCCGGGGAAGGCGGCAACGTACAGGCCATGCCTGGCTCGGTGGGCGACCCTCCCCAGGACCTCAGCCCGGCCTGAGACGGATGCTCTTCACGACGGCGACCCAAGGGTCGCCGTCGTCGTTCACGGGCCCGTGAAGACGAGGCTCGGGTCGGGTAGGCTGAGGAGTGTCCCAGCCCAGGAGGCTCCCATGCCCGACTCCAGCTCCCTCGATACCGCCTGTATCCGCTACTACCATGCCCATCTCTACTACCGCGACGCCAACGGCCTGGCCGAGGCGCGGCGCATCGCCGAAGCGGCCGCCGCGCGCTTTGACATCCGGGTGGGGCGCTTCCACGAGCGCCCGGTGGGCCCCCATCCACTGTGGAGCTGCCAGCTGTCCTTCGCCCCGTCGGTCTTCGCCGAACTCGTGCCCTGGCTGGCGCTCAATCGCGGCGACCTGGACGTCTTGGTGCACCTGGGCACCGACGACGATCTGTTCGACCATACCCAGGGCGCGATGTGGCTCGGCCATAGCCACTCCCTCGACCTCAGCGCCTTCAACGCCTGAGCGAGCACGCAGACACGAGGGGCGCGACCGGTGTCGCGCCCCTCGCTATCGCGTGCGCTTCCTTGGCGTTCAGAAGAAGCCGAGCGGGTTGCTGTCGTAGCTGACCAGCAGGTTCTTGGTCTGCTGGTAGTGCTCGAGGGCTATCTTGTGGGTCTCGCGGCCGACCCCGGACTTCTTGTAGCCGCCGAAGGCCGCATGGGCCGGATACTGGTGGTAGCAGTTGGTCCACACGCGGCCGGCCTGGATGCCGCGGCCCATGCGGAAGGCCACGTTCATGTCGCGGCTCCACACCCCGGCGCCGAGGCCGAACTCGGTGTCGTTGGCGATGGCCAGCGCCTCGTCCTCGTCCCGAAAGGTGGTCACGCCCACTACCGGGCCGAAGATCTCCTCCTGAAAGACGCGCATCTTGTTGTGGCCCTTGAGCAGGGTCGGCTGGATGTAATAGCCCTTGTCATAGGCCGGGTCGAAGCTCTCCTGGCCGCCGCCGGTGAGGAACTCGGCGCCCTCCTCCCGGGCCACCTCCATGTAGGACATGATCTTGTCGAACTGCTCCTGGCTGGCCTGGGCGCCGACCTGGACGTCGGTATCCAGCGGATTGCCGCGCTTGATCGCCTGGGTGCGCTCGACCACCCTGGCCATGAAATCGTCGTACATCGACTCCTGAATCAGCGCCCGCGACGGGCAGGTGCACACCTCGCCCTGGTTGAGGAAGGCCAGCACCAGTCCCTCGACGGCCTTGTCGATGAACTCGGGCTCGGCGTTCATGATGTCGGCGAAATAGATATTCGGCGACTTGCCACCGAGCTCCACGGTGGAAGGGATGATATTGGCCGCCGCGCACTCGAGGATGTGCGAACCCACTGGCGTCGAGCCGGTGAAGGCGATCTTGGCGATGCGCTTGCTGGTCGCCAGTGCTTCACCGGCCTCGGCCCCATAGCCGTTGACCACGTTGATCACGCCGGCGGGCAGCAGGTCGCCGATCAGCTCCATCACCTTGAGGATCGACGCCGGGGTCTGCTCGGCAGGCTTGAGCACCACGCAATTGCCCGCCGCAAGCGCCGGCGCCAACTTCCAGGTGGCCATCAGGATCGGGAAGTTCCAGGGGATGATCTGCCCCACCACGCCGAGCGGCTCGTGGAAATGGTAGGCCACGGTGTTAGCGTCGATATCGGCTGCGGTGCCCTCCTGGGCGCGGATACAACCGGCGAAGTAGCGGAAGTGGTCCACCGCCAGCGGCAGGTCGGCGTTGAGGGTCTCGCGCACCGCCTTGCCATTGTCCCAGGTCTCGGCGACGGCCAGCATCTCGATGTTGTCCTCGATGCGCTGGGCGATCTTCAGCAGGATATTGCTGCGCTCGGTGGCCGAGGTCTTGCCCCAGGCCGGCGCCGCGGCATGGGCCGCATCCAGCGCCTTGTCGATGTCCTCCGCGGTGGAGCGGGGAATCTCGCAGATCACCTCGCCGTTGACCGGGCTGACGTTATCGAAATACTGCCCCTTCACCGGGGCGACGAACGCGCCCCCGATATAGTTGCCGTAACGCGCGGCGAAATCGACCAGGGCATCGGGGGTACCGGGGTTGGCATAGATCATGGCATGGCTCCTGAAGGTTATCGTTATGAATGACACTCCCCAGTTTTGGCCATACAGATCGAGCGGGACATACACCTTTGGCAGGACAACGCCTCCCGGATTGACCGGGAGGCAAAGGCGCGCTGGCTGACACCCGGCAATCGCCGGGCCCGGTGCGACGTCAGCCCTCGGCCGCCATCGTCCCGGTCTTGTCACTGCGCTTGATCAGCGCATAGCCCAGGCCGGTGACCAGCGAGCCGGCGACGATGGCCAGCAGGTAAGGCAGTACCGGCGTGATGGCATTGGGGATCAGCAGCACGAAGATGCCCCCATGGGGTGCCATCAGCTTGGCGCCGAACAGCATCGCCAGCGCGCCGGTCAGGGCGCCCCCGACCATGCTCACGGGAATCACGCGCAACGGGTCCTTGGCGGCGAAGGGAATGGCCCCCTCGGTGATGAAACACAGGCCGAGCACGAAAGACGCCTTGCCGGCCTCGCGCTCCGGGTCGGCGAACTTTCCGCGGGCCACGAGGGTCGCAATGCCCATGCCGATGGCCGGCACCATGCCGGCCGCCATGATCGCCGCCATCGGCGCATAGCTCTCAGAGGCCAGGAGCCCCACGCCGAAGGTATAGGCGGCCTTGTTGACCGGCCCACCCAGGTCGAAGCACATCATGGCACCGAGCAGGGTCCCCAGCAGCACGGCATTGGCCGAGCCCATGTCCTCGAGAAAGGCCGTCAGGGCAGCGAGAATACCGGCCACCGGCTCGCCCACCACGTAGATCATCACCAGGCCGGTGACCAGGCTGGCCAGCAGCGGGATGATCAAGATCGGCTTGAGCGACTCGACGCTGGCCGGCAGCTTGATGTAGCGGGTCACCGCCCAGGCTGCATAGCCGGCCAGAAAACCGGCCAGGATGCCACCGATAAAGCCAGCGCCGATATCGGACGCCAGCATGCCCCCGATCATCCCCGGCGCGATGCCAGGGCGGTCGGCGATGGAGTAGGCGATATATCCCGCCAGTACCGGGATCATCAGCGCGAACGCCGTGCCGCCGCCGATCTCCATGAGCGCTGCGGGCAAAGTGCCCTCTTCCTTGAAGGCCTCGATGCCGAACACGAAGGAGAGTGCGATCAACAGGCCGCCGGCAACCACCATCGGCAGCATGAAGGACACCCCGGTCAGCAGGTGCTTGTAGACCCCCTTCTCCTTGATGCTTTTCTTTGCTTCCCCCTTGCCGGAGGCCATACCCTCGTGCTCCACCTCGGCCTCCGCCAAGGCCGCTTCGATGGTCGGCCGTGGTTTCTTGAGGGCATTGCCGGTGGACGTGCGGTAGATCCGCTTGCCGGCGAAACGGGTGGGATCCACTTCGATGTCGCAGGCCAGGATCACCACCTCGGCGGCAGCGATCTCTTCCTCGGTGAGGCCATCCTGGGCACCTACCGAGCCCTGGGTTTCCACCCGAATCTCGTGGCCGAGCGCCTTCCCTGCTTCACTGAGCGCTTCTGCGGCCATGAAGGTATGCGCCACGCCCGTCGGGCAGGCGGTCACAGCGACGATGCGTTGCCCCCCGGTCTCGCCCGTCGGTGTCTCGTTCGCCGTTTCCTCGAACACGAAGGGGCGTGCATCGCGCTCGGCGCGTGCCAGAAAGGCCTCGGGATCGGGCAATGCCTGATCGAGCGGTGCCTGGAAGACAGACTTGCCGGCAAAGCGCGAGGCATCGGGAATTCGATCGGCGGCCACCACGACCAGTTCGGCGGCCTCCAGGGTGGCGTCATCGACCGGCGTGACGGCCCTCGCCTCGCCATGCACTTCGGTCGTCACGTGCCAGCCCCGGCGTTCGGCGGCGCCCTGCAGGCGGCGCGCGGCGAGATAAGTGGTGGCCATGCCGCTCGGGCAGGCGGTGATCAGGATCACATTCATGCAAGCGCTCCCCCTGCGTCGTCGCCCTCTTCCAGGCGGTACACGCGAGTCTGTCGTTGGAGTTCGGAAAAATCGTCGGCATCCGGGCGCCCCACGCCGACATGCCGCACGGCCTCGGCAGACAAGGCCGTGGCCAGGCGCAGCGCGACATCGGGTGAGACATCGTCGAGCACGCCATGCAGCAGCGCCGCCACCAGCGTATCGCCGGCGCCCACGGTATTGACGGCCTCCACCCGGGGCGGCATCGCTTCCCAGGCACCACGTCGACCGAGCCACAGCACGCCCTCGGCACCAGCGGAGACCACCGCCTCCTCGGCGCCGGCATCACGCAGGCGCTGCGCTGCGCCGTGCCGTGCCGAGGCATCAAGCGATGTTCGGCCCATCCAGACGGCGAGCTCATGCTCATTGGGCTTGACCGCCGTGGCACCCGCCGTGATGGCCGCATCGAGCGCCGGACCGCTGGTATCCACCCATACCGGCAGGCCTGCCGCGCGCCCCAGGGCGACCAGCTCGGCCAGCATGGCAGGCGTGACACCAGGGGGCAGACTCCCGGCGATCACCACCGCCCGGGGCCGAGGAGAGAATGCCTCGCAGCGCTGCGTCAGCCTGTCGATCAGACGGCGCCAGGCGTCGGCGTCGATGACCACGCCCGGCCCATTGATATCGGTGACACGACCGTCGTCCTCGGCCAGCTTGACGTTGGTGCGGGTCTCGCCCGGAACCCGCAGGAAGGCATCCTCGATACCCAGGGTCTCGAAGGCACGGCGAAAGGCACCATCGTTGTCGGCACCGAGAAAGCCCGACACCGTTACCTCGTGCCCCAGCGCTACCAGCACCCTGGCCACGTTGACGCCCTTGCCGGCGGCTTCCAGATGTGTCTCGCGCGTTCGGTTGACCTCGCCGGGCGACAGTCGCTCGAGGCCGATCGACAGGTCGAGTGCCGGGTTGAGGCTTAGGACCATGATCGAGGCCATCATGCGTCCTCCAGGCCATCGCGCACCTCGTCCGCGGTAGCCCGAGTCAGCGCTCGTCGTGCCTGATCCCGGGCATCCGCCAGATCGAACTCGCGCAGCCGCGCCTTGACCATCGGCACCTGGCGGGCACTCACCGAGAGCTCATCGACGCCAAGCCCCACCAGTACCGGCACCGCCGCGGCATCCGAGGCCAGTTCACCGCAAACCCCGACCCATTTGCCATGGGCATGGGCCGCCTCGACGGTCATCTCGATCAGTTTCAACACCGAGGGGTGCAGTCCGTCGGCCTGGGCGGAGAGCTCGGGGTGCCCACGGTCGATGGCCAAGGCGTACTGGGTCAGGTCATTGGTGCCCACCGAGAAGAAATCCGCCTCCACGGCCAGGCTCGACGCCAGCAAGGCGCTGGAGGGCACCTCGATCATCACCCCCAGCTGGACATCGGTGGAGCGCTCGTGCTCCGGAAGTTCGGCGAGCAACCGATCGAGCATTCCCCGGGCGATGCGCAGCTCGGCCACATCCTTGACCATGGGCAGCATGATGCGCAGTGGCCTGCCGGCGGCAGCCCGGAGCAACGCCTCGAACTGCGTTGCCAGGACCTCGGGACGCGTCAATGCCAGGCGAATGCCGCGCAGGCCGAGGAAGGGGTTGTCTTCCTGGGGTACCGGCCAGTACGGCAACGGCTTGTCGCCCCCCACGTCCAGGGTCCGCGCCACCAGGGGACGCCCATCCAAGGCATCGAGCGCCTCACGATACTCCGCTATCTGAGTGTCGAGATCCGGCGCCTCGGCGTGGGCCATGAACAGAAACTCGGTACGCAGCAGGCCGACTCCCTCGGCCCCCCGCGATACCGCATCGGCGGCATGCGCCGTATTGCCCAGATTGGCCGCCACTTCGACGCGATGCCCATCCCGCGTGCCGGCCGGCTCGAAGCGGGCCTCCCAGGCCTCGCGCTCGCGCTGCTCGCGTTCCGCCAGTTGCCGCTCGGCCCGTTGGCGTCGCGCCTCCCCCGGGGCCGGCACGACCCGGCCTCGCTCGCCATCGAGAATCAAGGGAGTGTCATTTTCCAGGGACAGGATGCGCTCGCCGGCACCAACCACGGCGGGAATGCCCAGCGCCCTGGCAAGAATCGCGCTGTGCGCCGTAGCGCCCCCCCTGGCGGTCAGCAGGCCACGTACCCGCTCGGTATCGAGGCGGGCCACATCCGAGGGGCCGACATCATCCATCACCAGGATATAGGGATGCGTCGGCGGTTCAGGCAAGGCCACGTCACACAGCCGCCCCAGCACCCGTCGTCCTACATCCCGCAAATCGGCGGCACGCTCGGCAAGCAACCGATCAGCGAGCATTTCCTGGGCCCGGGCGGCAGTGTCGATGGCATTCCACCAGGCGGCCTCGGCGGAACGTCCTTCCTGAATGCCCTCTCGAGCGGCCTGCCGCAGCTCTGGGTCCTCGAGCATTTCCTCGTGCATGGAGAGAATCTCGGCGACCTCCCCGCCCGGCGCGCGGCGTACCAGCTCGGCAAGCTGTTCGCCACCCTCGCGGACCGCCACCTCGAGTCGATGCATTTCGGCGTCGGGATCATCGGCCTCGAGGGAGTAATCGAAACGCGGCGTGCGCATCACGAAAACCGGGGCAATGGCCAGGCCCGGCGAAGCCGCCACTGCTTGATGAACGGTATCGTCGGGCAAGGGAGCCGGCGCGTCATCCGTGTCGGCTGCCACGGCCGTTGGCGCGGACTCACGACTGTCGTCGAAAGGCTCCACCGACTCGCCGAGCCCTTCGGCGACCGCCTTGTCGATGGCCGCCAGGGCCGGTTCGGCGTCCTCTCCCTCGGCGGAAAACACCAACCATTGGCCACGTCGAGCACCGAGTCCGATGACCTTGGTCAGGCTGGTAGCCGACACCGGCTCGGCACCGCCTTCCACCAATCGCACCCGGATCGGCACGGTCTGTTCACGGGCCACCTGAACGAGTTGCTTGGCCGGGCGCGCATGCAAGCCATGGGCATTGAGCACCCGCACGCGTTGCGTATGCGTCGACGCCCCCTCGCCGGCCAGGCACGCCAGCACCGTTTCGGCATCGGCACGCCGCAGCGTCTCGATCTCGCCGCTCTCCAGCAGGGTGGCGAGCCGCTCCAGCAGTTCCAGGTGCGCGTCTTCCCGCGCCGCCAGACAGAACACGCCATTCACGACCTCGCCCTGTACCTCGAGGGCGGTGGCGGGGGTCGCCAGCGACAAGGCCGGCACCGAGACGTCACGACGGGCCATGGCCAGCCAGGTACCCTGTCCAAGCCGTCGGGGTGTCATCCCGGCAATCTCGGCGATGAAGCCATCCTCGACACAGCCGGCCTGGCGCAGCCTGGCCGCCCCCGCCAGCGCCAGTTCTCTAATATCGCGGGCCGGCATCCCCAGGCACAGGGTATCGGCGTCGAGACGGGCCTTGGCCGGAATACGGGACAGCAGCGCCACCACCTCGTCGGCATCACCGGCACTGGCCAGCCGCTCGGCGACATCGTCACGGTCCAGCACATGGGTCAACTGACGCAGGATATCCAGATGCTCGTCGTTCTGAGCGGCGATGGTCACCAGCACATGGACTCGCTGCCCGTCGTGCCACTCGATGCCCCGGGGAAACTGCAGCACCCGAATGCCGGTGCGCCGTACATGGATGCGGCTTTCCGGCGTGCCATGAGGAATGGCGATGGCATTGCCCAGATAGGTGGAGGACTGTGTCTCCCTGGACAACAACCCTTCCCGGTATGCCGGCTCGGCCAGTTCCGCGCCGACGAGAGCCTCGGCGGCAAGATCCAGGGCCGATCGCCAGTCCTCGGCCCGGCAGTCGAGCAGAATGTCGCTTTCGCGTAGCGTCAGCATGCGTTTCTCCTGTGCGGTGGTGACGCGACCGGGATAGCCCCGAAAGCTGAATCGTGTCACCTTGATGATTTCAATGCTGGATCGATTCATACTGTATGGCAAGCTTGAACGTCTACGACTTTGGCAGAAGCCTGGCACGACGTCGCTACCGCCATCGACCGCTACGCACCGGAAGACGCCATGACGCTCGCCGAAATTGCCCGACTGGCCGGGGTCTCACGCACTACCGCCAGCTATGTCATCAACGGCAAGGCCCAGGAACGCCGCATCAGCCAGGATACCGTCGACCGGGTCATGGCGGTGGTGGGCCGATACCATTATCGGGTCGACGCCCAGGCCGCCGCCCTGCGTCGCGGCTCCAGCCGGTTGCTTGGCTTGATCGTTCCCGACCTGGAAAATGCCAGCTACGCACGCCTGGCCAAGTTGCTGGAGCATGGCGCCCGACAACGCGGCTATCACCTGCTGATCGCTGGCTCGGATGATGACATGGCAGGCGAACGGGAACTGGCCCTGGCGTTGAGGGCCCAGGGCTGTGATGCCCTGATCACCGCCAGTTGCCTGCCGATGGAAGCGCCCTTCTACCGGGACCTGATGGAAAGTGGGTTACCCGTGGTGGCGATGGACCGAGGCCTTGACCCGACACATTTCGCCAGCGTGGTCAGCAACGACCGGGAGGCTGCCGAGTGGCTCACCCGCTCGGCGCTCGACGCCCCGGTGAACCGGGTCGCCTGGTTCGACGCGGTCCCGGCCCTGTCGATCAGTCGCGAGCGTCGCGCCGGCTTTCAGGATGCCCTGGCCCGGCACGATGTCGCGGCCAGCCTGCACAGTGCGGAGCGTTATGACCGTGCCGCCGGCGCGAACCTGATGCGCGAGCTGCTCGATCAACATGGTCTGCCCGATGTCCTCATCACCGCGTCCTACACCCTGCTGGATGGCGTCTTCGATGTCCTGCTGGAGGATGGCCGCCTGCCCGATGGTCTGCGCCTGGCGACCTTCGGCGATAATCGGCTACTGGATTTCCTGCCCCTGCCGGTAGATTCGGCGGTTCAGGATCACACCCGCATCGCCGCCACCACCCTGGCATGCGCCGAAGCGGCGGCCAACGGCGACTACCGCCCCGGTCACCAAGTCATCGGCCGAACGCTCCACCGACGCTCCGCGCCCCCGAGCCATCGCCAGGGTGCGCACGCCTGACGCCCCATCGCCCCGACAGGTGTTTCATCGGCTCGACGGGGCCGAGACATCGAACGCTTGCAGGGTCTGCGCCAGACGTTCCTCCAGGCGCTGCACATCGGCCTGCGCACTGTCCAGTACGCCCTCTTTGCCGGCCCGTTCAAGACGCAAGGCCGCGTCGGCGACCTTCACGGCGCCCAGACTGGCGGACTCGCCCTTGAGCTGATGGGCCTGGTAGCGTACCGCCTCGGCATCATGGCGCGTCACGGCGTCCTTCAATGCCGCCAGGTGCTCACGTGACTGATCTCGGTAACGCGCCACCAGGGCGACCAGGTCATCATCGCCGAGGCTCTCCTTCAGGGCACCGAGGACGTCATCATCCAGCAACGATTCCGGCTCCACCGTCGCGGCCCGGACCCTCGGCTCATCCCGTCCCCGATGCAGATGGCGGCGCAACATCACCTGCAGGGCATCCTGGAACAACGGCTTGACCAGATACCCATTCATCCCGGCCGCCAGACAGCGAGCCTGATCCCCGCCGGGACCTCCGGCGGTCATGGCCACGATCGGCACCTCGGCCATCCAGCCTCCGCGTTCACGAAGCCGGCGCGTCACCTCCAGGCCATCCATGTCAGGCATCTGAACATCCATGAAGATCAGGTCGAAACGCTCCGTTTCAACGCGTTCCAGCGCCTCCTGACCGGAACAGGCCAGACCGACCCGGCATCCCAGCTTGTCCAGCATGGCGGTGGCAACCTGCTGATTGACGGGATTATCCTCCACCACCAGCAGTCTGGCACCGCCCAGGACATCGTCATCCTCGCGAGGCGAGCCGTTATCCAGGGGGACCGCTTCATTGGCCCCCGCCACCAGCGGCAACCGAACCCAGCAACGGCTGCCGACGTGCACTTGACTCTCCATGCCGATGCGCCCTCCCAGGGCCTCCACCAGCCGCTTGCAGATTGCCAATCCCAACCCGGTGCCACCAAAGCGCCGGGCAGTGGATGGATCGCCCTGCTGGAAGGGTTCGAACAACTTCGCCTGGCGCTCTGCTTCGATGCCACAACCGGTATCGATGACATCCATCCCCAGTTCGCCATCATCGGTGACGAAGGCCTCCACGCGTACTTCGCCTTGCTCGGTGAACTTGATGGCATTCGACAGCAGGTTCAACAGGATCTGACGCAAACGCCCTGGATCGCTGACGACATGCGGCGGCAGGGAAGGATCGATCCATGCAGACAGACGAATACCCTGCGCTTCGGCATGGGGCGTGAAGAGCGACAGCGCACCATTCACCAGCTTGGCGAGTGACAGCGACCGGGTTTCCAGGTCCAGGCGCCCGGCTTCGATCTTTGAGAAGTCCAGAATATCGTTGATCAATTCCAGCAGACGTTGCGCACTGTCATGGATGGTATCGGCATAGTGTCGGGCACCATTCGGCAGGCTGTGCTCCGCCAGGAGTTCGCTCATGCCGATCACACCATTGAGCGGCGTACGGATCTCATGGCTGACGGTCGCCAGAAACTCCGACTTGGCCTGACTGGCCGACTCGGCCCGACGCGCCGTGACTTCCAGCTCGTCGCTCAAGGTTTCCAGGGCTCGTCGGGCGGCGGCGTTGTCACGGGATTCGCGAACCAGGAACGTCACCACCATCATCGCCGACACGCTCATGGCCAGAATCAATACCAGAAGCAACCCATACAGCCATTTCAAGCGGCCACGCTCCCGTGTCGACGCTTCAGCCAGATGGCCATTGATGGTCACGATCAAACGTTCGGTGGGCTCGCTCAGCTCGACCAGCTGTCGGCTCATTCTGGCCTGGGTCTCGGCATCCAGGGTACCGGCCTCGCGGATGATGGCGTCGAGTGCCTCGAGATGCCGTTCAATCTTGCCCGACAAGCGTTCGGCGAGCGGGATCGACTCGATGAGGTCGGCAATCTCGCCGCCTTTCAGCAGGGTCAGCCGACTATAGAGCAGCTCGAAGCGCAGCCGAGCGTCCTCGAGCGCCCCATCACCGGGCTCGTGCGACGCCAGGAAGTTGCGTAACTGCACGACATCGCGATCCAGCTTGTAGGCATGCCAGGTGGCATCCTCGCCCACACGCCAGATCAGGCTATCCTGTCGCCAGGCCACCAGCCCCACCACCAGCAAGGCAGCGGCAAACAGCAACAGGGCAGAAATGGCGCCGAGCTTGAGACGCAGGGGGTATTGCTGAAGCACCGACACCTCCTGGCAGGCACGGGGAAACACCACTGTCGATCTTTGGCGTCCTCAGTACACGAAGATACGATTCACCTGCCATACCGAGCGAAAGCGGATGGCCTCGGTCTTGAGATCGGGATGTTCATCGAAGGGATACACCACGAACAGAGGACCGAAGTCCCGAATCGGCATCGGCTCACCATTGCGACGCATGGCCAGGATCACGTCATAACGCTTGAAATCACTGACCGGAATCCGGGCCTCGAAACCGTTCAGGGCCCCGACCCTCACTTCATCGCCGTCGGCGCCCACGGCATCCAGCAAGGCCGAAAAGAGAGGGCCCTCGAAACACCCGGGGCCGGGCTGCCAGGGCGTCGTCGTGTCGATGGTGCGCGATGCCAGGCGATCGAGCATGGCACGATCGAAACGTGCCTCGTCACCAACATTGGGATGCGCTATATCACCGCGAATGGTCAGGATCACCTCGCCGCTGGGGGGAGGCAGGGGCGCCGCCTGAACGGCGACACCCAAGGCTGCCACCACCAGACCGATGATTACCGTGAATACAAGCCTCAGGGACATGCGAAACATCTCGATTACCGATCATGGCGCCAAGCCTACGCGATTCACGTGCCACATGCAGTGACAGTCTCGTCACACCGTGCCCCGACACGCCCGAGGCACGGTTACAAGCCATCAGGACAGGTTTCACCGCACGATCATCACCGACACCTTGCTGTGATGCACCACATGCTCTGCGTTGGGGCCAAGGACATAGTCGGTGAACTTGCGTTTGGTATGCGAGGCCATGACGATCAGGTCGGCCTCGACCTTCCTGGAGGCCTTGATGATCGCTTCCCAGGGCGAGCCGTCGACGATCACGCTCTGGACCTGGATGTCCTCCGGCACCCGGTCCCGAATGAACGCATGCTGTGCATCGCTGACCGCCTCGCGCGCCTTGTCGACGAAATCTTCAGGAAAGAATCCGCCGACCATCGGCATTTGCACATCGGGCAACACCGTCACCACATGCAGAGAGGCCCCGAAGGTTCGGCATAGCGTCAGTGCCGTGGGCAGGGCCTTGGACCAGGAAGCGTCCTCGTTGAGATCCACCGGTAACAGGATCTTGCTGTACATGGTCTACCTCCTCAGGCCGACACCGGCTCGCCATCGCGACTCCGACGCCGACGCTGCAGCCATACCACCAGAGCGAACACCAGGAAGGCCGGTATCCACATCCACTCCTTCGTCCAGCGCTCTACTGGCGCCAGGACTTCGATGATTTCCTGATCGAAATCGAAACCGAGCTCCGCTGCCTGGCTGCCATAGGTCACCATGTCGACCACGGCCCGCTCATCTTCCATGCGCAATTCGAGCCCGAGGTTGGTCATGCGCTCCTCGGCACTGTCACCATCCGGCACCGGCAGGGTCATGTAGGTGCTCATCGGGTCGCCGTAGGCATCCTCGCCATGAATCTGCAGGCGCAGGGTGCTGTCCTCGTCGACATTGCCCAACGCCTCGACGAATTGCGTCGGCGGGATCGAGCGATACGGATCATGGATCATGTCCATCCAGAAACCGGGACGGAACAGCGTGAAGGCCACCAGCAGCAGCAGGATCGACTCATACCAGCGATTGCGGGTGATCATGAAGCCCTGAGTCGCCGCCGCGAAGATCAGCATCGCCAGCGTGGCCACCACGAAGATCAATACGCCCTGCAATGGCGAGACATCGATCAACAGCAGGTCGGTATTGAAAATGAACAGGAAAGGCAGCGCCGCGGTACGCAGGCTGTAGTAGAAGGCCTGGAAGCCGGTACGAATGGGGTCGCCCCCCGAGACCGCCGCCGCGGCGAACGATGCCAGCCCCACCGGCGGCGTGACATCGGCCATGATGCCGAAATAGAACACGAACAGATGCACCGCGATCAGCGGTACCAGCAGGCCGTTCTGCTCGCCCAGGTGGACGATCACCGGTGCCAGCAGGGCCGATACCACGATGTAGTTGGCCGTGGTGGGAAGCCCCATGCCGAGAATCAGGCTGAGCACGGCAGTGAACAGCAGGATCAGCATCAGGTTGCCCATCGACAGGATCTCGACCACATCGGCCAGCACCAGGCCCACCCCGGTCTGGGAGACGGCCCCGACGATGATCCCGGCGGTCGCCGTGGCGATACCGATACCGATCATGTTGCGGGCACCGGTCACCAGGCCGTCCCACAGATCCAGAAAGCCTTCGCGAACATCGGCGCCGAAATTGCTGCGATGTCGGAACATGGCCATGATGGGGCGCTGGGTCAACATGATGAAGATCATCAAGACCGTCGCCCAGAAGGCCGACAGCCCCGGCGACAACCGCTCCACCATCAGGCACCAGATCAGCAGGACAACAGGCAGGATGTATTGCAGACCGACCATCACCGTGGGGCGTGTCTGCGGCAGGGAATAGATCGGTTCGTTGGGATCATCGAGTTCGAGCTCGGGATAGCTCGACCCCAGCTTGAGCAGGGCCACGAAGATCACCACCAGGGCCAGGGCCACGACCCAGGGCGTGGCGCCACCGAGTAACGGCTTGAGCCACCCCAGCCCGTAATAGACCACCAGGGCGGTGACCATCATCAGCAACAGGCCGCCGAGGAAGCCGATCACCTTGCGCACCAGTGGCTTGGGCGGATTGCTGCTCTCCAGCCCCTGCATGTTAGCCTTGAGGGCCTCGAGGTGAACGATGTAGATCAAG
This sequence comes from Halomonas sp. I1, assembly GCF_032334135.1. Lineage (NCBI taxonomy): Bacteria > Pseudomonadati > Pseudomonadota > Gammaproteobacteria > Oceanospirillales > Halomonadaceae > Halomonas > Halomonas sp. I1. The sequence continues at coordinate 70,004 of NZ_JAVXUS010000004.1, read as the reverse complement.
GCGATATAGGAAATCAGCGCCGGCAGGAAGGCGTGCTTGATGACCTCGACATAGGAAATCCCGACGTACTCGACCATCAGGAAAGCCGCCGCCCCCATCACCGGAGGCATGATCTGCCCATTGACCGAAGAAGAGACCTCGACGGCACCGGCCTTCTCGGAGGAGAAGCCGACCCGCTTCATCATCGGGATGGTAAAGGTGCCGGTCGTCACGGTATTGGCGATCGACGACCCGGAAATCAGGCCGGTCATGCCGGATGCCACCACGGCAGCCTTGGCCGGCCCCCCCTTGTAGTGACCCAGCAGCGAGAAGGCCACCTTGATGAAATAGTTGCCGGCGCCCGCCTTGTCCAGCAGGGCCCCGAACAGCACGAACAGGAAAACGAAACTCGTCGACACCCCGAGCGCGATGCCGAATACCCCCTGACCGGTCAACCACTGGTGGTTGATCAAGCCATAGAGGCTCACGCCACGGTGCGCCAGGATACCCGGCATCCACGGCCCGGCCAGCGAATAGATGATGAAGATGCTGGCGATGATCGTCAGCGGCGGGCCCAAGGCACGTCGCGTCGCCTCGAGCAGCAGCAACAGCCCCATCACCCCGATGATCACATCCTGCAGGATCGGCGCCCCGGGACGCTGGGACAGTTGCTCGTAGAACACGAAGGTATAGGCAGCGGCAGAGGCCGCCAGGATGGCCAGCACCCAATCCAGCAATGGAATCCGGTCCCGCGGTGATCCCTTCAATGCCGGATAGGCCATGTACGCCAGGAGCAAGGCGAAGGCCAGGTGAATGGAGCGCGCCTCGGTGGCATTGAAGACCCCGAACCCGAACACGAATGGCAGCGGGGACGCGATCCATAATTGAAAAAGCGACCATGCCGCCGCGATGCTCACCAGCAACTTGCCCGGCATGCCCGCCGGCTTGCGGGCGCCCGAATCGCTCGAGGAAACCATATCCTCGAGATCGACCTCGGTGTCCGGCCCCCTCTTCTTATCCTCAGTCATAAGCGTGCCCTGCTCTGAATCGGTTGACACTCCCCGTGCGGTACCGACGACCGACCGGCACCGCAAACGCAAAACGCGGCCCCTCGGCAAGGGACCGCGCATCCTTCAACGAGATGCATGTGATCTCATTCGATTCCGATCACTCGATCCAGCCCTGCTCGCGATAATAGCGTGCAGCCCCTTCATGCAACGGTGCAGACAGACCTTCGGAAATCATGTTCTCGGGCTGCAGGTTGGCGAAGGCCGGATGCAGCTGCTTGAAGCGATCGAAGTTGTCGAACACCGCCTTGACGGTCTGGTAGACAACATCGGAATCGGTTTCGGCGGAAGACACGAAGGTCGCTGCCACACCGAAGGTCTCGACATCATCCGGATTGCCCTTGTACAAGCCGCCCGGGATGGTCGACATGGAGTAATAGGGGTACTCGTCGACCAGACCCTGGATGGTCTCGTCATTGAGCGGAACCAGCTTCGAATCGACGGTGGTGGTGGCTTCCTGAATGGCCCCGTTGGGGTGACCCACCACATAGGCCATGACGTCGATGTTGTTGTCGGCGAGCGCAGAGGCCATCTCGGCGGCATCCAGTTCGGAGGCCAGGGAGAAGGTATCCTCGGTCCAGCCCTTGGCATCCATCACCACTTCCATGGTGTTGCGCTGCCCGGACCCTGGATTGCCGATATTGACGCGCTTGCCTTCCAGGTCGTCGAGCGTCTCGACGCCAGCGTCGGCTCGGGCCAGCAGCGTCAACGGCTCGCCATGCACACGGAAGACCGCACGCAGATCCTCATAGGCCTCACCCTCGAAGTTTCCGGTGCCATTGTAAGCCTGGTACTGGACGTCGGACTGAGCGACCCCCATGTTCAGCTCACCGCTGCGAATGCCGTTGATATTGGCCACCGAGCCACCGGTCGAAGGGGCATTACACTTGATATTGGCGTCTTCCAGGCGATTGACCAGGCGACATACCGACTGGCCGACCACATAGTAGACGCCGGTCTGGCCACCGGTGCCGATGGTGATGAACTGCTCTTCTTCCTGCGCCATGGCCGGCGACGCGAACATCGCGGCCCCAAGCAGAGCACCGGAGAAAGTGGCGGCGGAGAAAACATGGCGTTTCATGGACACACCTCATTGTGACGTTATGGTCGAAGCGTTCGATCGACGAGCCCGTGTCGGCGATCGTCGGCGGTTTGACCGCCCCTTCCTACTTTAGCGAAAAACGCAGTAACATGATGCGGCATCTTGCCTGCCGTGACAGTCTAGTCGGACACAACGTTTAGCGTTCGTTAATTTTCATGTCTGACCGGTGGCAACGCAACGTTTCATTCCCTCTCTTGCGGTTGCCGGCATGCCTCCGGGGGTATCAGACTGTCAAAGGATAGTGCCAAGCGAGGAGAACGACATGCCGGCTCCCGACGCCATCATCGAGTGTCGCCAGGGCGATATCGCACGCCAGGAAGACGTGGAAGCCGTGGTCAACGCCGCCAATGCCGCCTTGCGAAGCGGTGGTGGCGTAGCGGGCGCCCTGCATCGCGCCGCTGGCCCGGCACTCGCCGACGCCTGCCGCCCGCTGGCTCCGATCCAGCCCGGCCAGGCGGTGCTCACCGACGCCTTCGAGCTTCCCAACTGCTACGTCATCCACTGCCTGGGACCGGTCTATGGTGTCGATGAGCCCTCCGACGAACTGCTCGCCGGCTGCTATCGCCACGCCCTGGAGCTGGCCCAGCGGCACGGCATCGCGAGCATCGCCTTCCCGGCGCTTTCCACCGGCGCCTTCGGTTATCCCGCCTCCGAGGCGGCGCGCATTGCCCTGTCCACCGTCCTGGCCACCCAGCCCGACTGCCCGGTCGTGCGCCAGGTTCGCTTCGTGCTGTTCGACGATGCCAGCCGTTCGCTCCATCAGCAGTGGCTCGATGCCCTGACCGACAACTAGCGACGAAGCGCCAAGCCCCGAAAAGCAGCCACGAGCCTCGAGCGGCGAGTCACGAAACCCGAGCCCGGCAGGCCCAGGCTGGCCTCTCGCCGCTCGTCACTCGTCACTCGTCACTCGTCATTCGTCATTCGTCATTCGTCATTCGTCACCTAGACGTTATAACCGAGCACCTTGGGCAACCAGAGGGCAATACTCGGGAATATCGCCACCAGCGCCAGGGCAGCCGCCATGGCCACCACGAAGACCATCGCCCAGCCAAGGGTCTGTTCCAGGCGCACTTGCGCCACCTCGGTGGTCACCATCAGATTGACCGCCACGGGCGGCGTGAATTGCCCGATGGCGATATTCATCGCCAGCAGGATGCCGAACCATACCGGGTTCCAGTCGAAATGCTGCATGACCGGTATCAGGATCGGCATCAAGATCAGGTAGATCGAGATGGCATCCAGCAGCATGCCGGCCACCAGTACCGCCAGCATGATCAGCACCAGCAGTAGCGTGCCGTTGTCGGACAGCGCGATCACCCACTCTGCCAGGTGCCGGAAGGTCCCCAGCATGGTACCGGCCCAGGCGAAGATACCGGCCAGCGCGATGATCAACATCACCACCCCGGAGATCACCGCCGCTTCGCCGAACAGCTCCCAGAGGTCACGCCAACCGAGTTCTCGGGTCAGCCAGAGGCCCACTACCACACCATAGGCAACGGCCACCACCGCCGCTTCGGTGGGCGTGAAGAGACCACTGCGCAAGCCCCCCAGGATCAACACCGGTGCGAACAGCGCCGGGATGGCCTGGCGAAAACTCTCGCCGAGTGGCGGGCGCTCGACATCCTCCGGTGCCTCCCAGTGATGGCGACGCGCCAGCCACCAGGCCGGTACCAGTAATGCCGCACCGGCCAGCATCCCCGGAAAGAGACCGGCGGCAAACAGAGCACGCAGGTCGACCCCCGGTACCACGATGGAGTACAGGATCAACGCGACCGAAGGCGGAATCAGGATGGCCGTGGACGCCGAGGCGGCGATCAAGGTTGCCGAGAAGGGTCTAGGGTAGCCGGCCCGTGTCATGCTGGGCAGCATGACCATGGCGACAGCCGCCGCATCGGCGGGCCCCGAACCGCTCATGCCGCCCATGATCATGCAGACCAGTACCGCCACCAGCGCCAGCCCACCGTGGCGGGGACCGATCAACGCCTGGGCGAAGCGCACCAGGCGCGCCGCCACCCCGGCACGCTCGAAGATCAAGCCGGTGAGAATGAACAACGGGATGGCGATCAAGGGGTACTTGGCGACACTGTTGTAGGTATTCGTGCCCAGGGTCGCCAGCATGTCGGGCGACAACCCGGCGACGATACCGACCGCACCGGACAGGCCCAGCGAGAAGGCCACCGGCACACCGGCGATCAACAGACCGGCAAAGGCCAGCAGCATCCACAGATCAGGACTCATCGTCGAGCCCTCCGCGCAGGCGATCAAGGGTCTGCTGACACTGGCGCCAGAACATCAATGCGGCAAGCAATGGCAACCAGACCAGGTACCACCACTGGGGCAGCCCGAGCCCCGGCGAGAGCGTTTCCCATTGATATTCCTGCCAGGCCAGCTTGCCGCCGTGCCAGGCGATCAGCCCCAGCACGACCAGGCCACACAGGCCCTGGAAGAGGATCAGCACGCGCCGCGGCCCCGGCGGCAGGGCCCGCTCCAGCAGACCGATGCGGATGTGGCGATGACGCCGCAGCGCCACCGAGGCACCGGCGAAGGTCAACAGGACCAGTAGAAAGACCGAGAACTCCTCGGTAAAGGCGAAGGAGGCATCGGTGACATACCGCACCACCACATTGGCCAGGCTGATCAGGCCGATGATCAGGATGGCCAGGGTCGCGAGCACGCGCTCGACTCTTGCATCGGGACGTTTCATGACGGGGATCTTGACGGCTGGGGAACGACGACGGCGCCCGGCGGTGGCCGGGCGCCGCCTCACGGCTCAGCGCCTCAGGGCGTGTCGACGTCGCGGCGCGCCGCCTCCACGATATCTTCACCGATACGCGACACCCACTTGTCATGCACGCTCTCGGTGGCCTCGACGAAGGCCTGGTGCTGTTCATCGTTCAGCTCGGTAACGGTTACGCCACGCTCGCGGATCGCCTCGAGCCGCGCGGCTTCTTCCTCGCGAGTCTTGGCGATTTCCCAGGCACCGGCCTCGACGGCCGTCTCGCGCAGCATCTTCCGCTGTGAATCGGAGAGCGAGCCCCACACCTGGCGATTGGCAGCGAACACCAGCGGATCATTCATGTAGTTCCACAAGGTCAGGTGCGTCTGTCCCACCTGGTCGATGCGTGCGACATCGAACACCGACAGGGGATTTTCCTGGCCGTCCACGGCGCCGGTGGTCAGTGCCGGCTTGGCATCGGCCCAGCTCATCTGAGTCGGATTCGCCCCCAGCGCGGAGAAGGTGTCCTGAAACAGCGGCGAGCCCACCACGCGAATCTTGAGCCCCTCGAGGTCGGCCGGCTCATCGATGGCACCACTGGAGTTGGAAAGCTGACGGAAGCCGTTTTCGCCCCAGGCCAGCGGTACCACGCCCTTGTCCTCGATGGCGGAGAAGATCATCTCGCCGGCCTCGCCACCGGTCACCGCATCGACGGCTTCTGTGTCAGGCAGCAGGAAGGGCAACGAGAACAGGTTGAGCGCCGGCACCTGTGGCGACCAGTTGATGGTCGACCCCACCGCCAGGTCGATCAACCCGGAGCGCATGGCCGAAAACTCCTGGGTCTGGTCACCGCTGACCAGTTGGGCATTGGGATAGACGCGCAACGTCAGCTCGCCATCGGAACGCTCCTCCACCAGTTCAGCCCATTTCTGCGCGGCCTGTCCCCAGGGGAAAGCATCGGACAATACGGTGGAAACAGAAAGCTCCCGAGCCTGGACGGTCAACGCCGACGTCAGGAGGGCGGCACCGGCCAGGGTGGCGACGAATCTTGCGAGGTGGCGGGTCGTTGGCATGACGTGTCCTTGGTATCCGCATCGCGGTTATTGGTTGTCGGGGAGCATACCGGCACCGCGGACGACATCCTGGGCCATCGCCGCTATCCCTGCATATCAGCGGTTTGCAGCACCATCTGGGCATTGTCCCTGTCCATGCCGCGAGGGCACCGGGCCTGCTCCGTCTTCCTCCTGGTTCCGGAGGTTTGTGTATTCACAACGTTTAAATATGCATGCAAGACACGGTCTTCCACAAGGGCCAGTACCGGCCGACGCCGGCCGGCGCTGAACAAGAATATCTGTACACAAAAATCATTGATGGAAGGTCCAATAGAATTTATAACTGTATACAAGCACTGTCAGACAAAATGATCACTCGCTTGTCTACAAGCGATGAAAACAATAACAAGCTTCGCCAGCGTCCCTCCGCTTCCCGTCATGGCGCATGTCGCCACCGGCAGTGCCGGGACTCGCCCAACGGCTGGGCGCTCGAGGCATCGGCCCACTCCAACGACAACAGCCAACAACGGAGAACCATGATGCTCAACAAGACCCGACTCGTCCTGGCCACCGCCGCCGCTTCGCTGTGCCTTGCCCAGAGCGCCAATGCCGCCCTGTTCAGCACCACCAAGGTGGAAGCCCTGTACGGCTGGGATTACGAGAGTCAGGCCGGGGCCGGTTTCCCCATCGACAACGAGGAACACGCCATCCTGACCCTGGCCAACGCCACAGGCTGGGCCTATGGCGACAGCTTCTTCTTCGCCGATGTCACCAATCTGGATCACGGCAACGAGGGCGAGGACGACTATGGCAGCGTGCACGCCGAATGGAACCTGCGCGGCAATATCGGCGAGCTCAGCGGGCTCGACCTGTCCGCCGGGCCCATCAGTGACCTCTACGTCACTGGACAACTGGACATCGACCGCAACGCTTCGGTGCGCAAGACCACCCACATGGCAGGCCTGTCCGCCGACCTTGAGATACCGGGCTTCCAGTTCTTCAAACTCTATGCCATGTATCGCAATGACGAGAGCAGCGGGGCCCGCGGCAGTTCGGAGCAATACACGGCAGTGTGGAACCTGCCCTTCACGCTGGGCAGTGCCGACTTCACCTTCGAGGGCTTCGTCGACTACATCACCGAGGAAGGCGACCTGGAAGCTCAGTTGCTGACCCAGCCGCAACTGGTCTGGCATGCCAACGAGCACCTCGGATTCGGCATGGAATACCAGCACTGGGAAAACAAGTTCGGTCTGGAGGACACTGACGAGTCCTTCCCGCAGATCATGGTCCGCTGGACCTTCTAGTGCCCTGTTTCAGACGCTGACTGTAGAACTCTGGCGGCCCGCTGGGCCGCCATGGGGCCTCGCCAAGGCGGTTCCCCTGCCTCACGCACGCCACCGACGTCTGATATGCTATCGGCTTCCTTCTCGCTACCGAACAAGGAAGTCTCGTGCCACTACGCGACCTGTTCATCGGGCTGGGTGTCATCGTCATCTGGGCGCTGAACATCATCGTCATCAAGGTCGGCGTGACCGACATGCCGCCCCTGCTGCTGACCACGCTGCGCTTTGCGCTAGTGGCCGTGCTGCTCGTGCCCTTTCACCCGGTCGCCCGCCACCAGTTGCCCTTTCTGATCCTGCTGTCGCTGACCTTCGGCACGCTGCACTTCGCCCTGCTGTTCATCGGGCTCGGCCAGGCCGAAGCGGGAACCGGCGCTCTGCTGGTCCAGATGGGAACCCCCTTCGCCACTCTGCTGGCAGTGATCGTGCTCAAGGAACGCCTGGGGCTACGGCGCCTGGCCGGCCTGATCCTGTCCTTCGCCGGCGTGGTAGTGCTGGCCGGTGGCCCGACATTGCCTGCACCGCTACCCACCGCCCTGCTGCTCACCAGTGCGCTTGGCTGGGCCATCTCCCAGTTGCTGATCAAGCGCGGCCCCAATGTGTCTCCCCTGGCCCTGGCCGGTTGGGTCGCGCTGTTTGCCATCCCCCAGGTCGCGCTTGGCTCCTGGTGGTTCGAGCAGGATCAGCTGGCGGCAATGGGCGCAGCCGGCTGGATCGGTTGGGGCGCCGTCTTCTATACGGCGGTGATGTCCTCGATCATCGCCTATGGCGCCTGGTACGGCCTGCTGCGACGCCATCCGGTCAATCGCGTGGTGCCCTTGACCCTGTTGGTCCCGGTGCTGGCGGTGGGACTCGGCGTGCTGATGCTCGGCGACTCGCTGGGCCCCCACAAGCTGATCGGTGGCGGTCTGGTGATCGCCGGGATCGGCTTGATCGTGCTGCGTTTCAAGGGCAGGAACACCAAGGACGGCTCCGGCCGTCCGGCCTCGTGACAGGCCCGGCAAGAGGCCGGGCCGGCAGTTACTCTTCGAAGGGAGCAGTATCACCGCGCCCTTCGCGTACCACCTGAGGGGGAAGCTCGCGCAGATCAATGACACTGGTGGGTTCCAGATGGCAGGCACCGCCATCGATGACCAGATCCAGATGCGCACCGTAGCGATCACGGATTTCCTCTGCCTCGGTCATCGGCAGCTCCTCGTCCACCGGAATCAGCGTCACGCTCATCAAGGGCTCGCCCAGTTCGGCAAGCAACGCTCGGGGAATCGGGTGATCCGGCACCCTCACGCCGATGGATCGCCGCTTGGGGTGCAGCAACAGCCGTGGCACTTCGCTGGTGGCCTGGAGAATGAACGTGTAAGCGCCGGGCGTATGCGCCTTGAGCAGGCGAAAGACGGCATTGTTCACCTTGGCGTAGGTGCCGATCTCGGAGAGGTCGGAACACACCAGGGTGAAGTTGTGCTTGTCATCGAGGGAACGCAGCCACTTGATACGTTCAATGGCCTTCTTGTCACCGAGATGGCAGCCCAGGGCATAGCCGGAATCGGTGGGATAGGCAACCACCCCACCATCGCGGATGATACGGACCGCCTGATCGATGAGTCGCTTCTGGGGATTTTCCGGATGGATCTGAAAGAACTGGCTCATGGGCGCTCCCTGTTCGTTGATATTACCGAGGACGTTCACCGGCTTCAGGCTGCCGGCACGGAGCGACCGAAGGCGGCCGCAAGGCATGGATGGGTCCAGACCGGCGCCACGGCCGTGCGCGGCACCGGCGTCATGCTGCCCGGTGCCAGATGGCCACCGGGGAAGTGGAAATCGCTGCCGAGCGAAGCCAGCAGGCCCCGCTCGTCCAGTTGTCTGGCCAGGTCGCGCGTGACATCGGCATTCTGGAAGCCACTGACCAACTCGGCGGCCTGGCCGCCGGCGGCGCGAAAATCATCGAGCAGTTGCCCACGCTTGCGGCGGGTCAGCCCGTAGCGTAGCGGATGCGCCAGCGTCGCCACGCCACCGGCGTCGAGCACCCAGCCCACCACCGTGGAGAGCACAGGCCAATGAGCCTTGATGTCACCCGCCTTGCCGTTTCCCAGATAACGACGGAAGGCCGTGGCCATGTCGGGGACCAGCTCCGCCGCCACCAGGGCTTTCGCGAAATCCGGACGTCCCAGGGGGCGATCCGAGTCGGCCTGCTCCCGGGCCCGGTCGAGCGCATTCTCGAGGCCAAGCCGCTCCATGCGGGCAGCGATCTGCAACGCGCGATGCTCGCGTGCCTCGGCCTGATGCTCGAGCCCCGTGGACAGCTCGCCCCGGACGCCTGACGGCAGCAACCCCACCACATGGATGTTGTGGCCACGCCATTGGCAGGACAACTCGGTACCGGGCAACACTGTCACGCCATGATGCTTGCCTGCGGCACTCGCCCGCGCAACACCGGCGACGGTATCGTGGTCGGTCAAGGCCATGTGGGTCAGGCCTCGTGCCGCACAGGCTTCGACCAGCACCTCGGGAGACAAGGCGCCGTCGGACGCGGTGGAGTGCATATGAAGGTCGATAGAGAGCGCTTCGCCCTCGAAACGCTCAGGAAGTGCATTCATTGGCATGACGCCGGCAGGTGTCTTTGTCAGAATATCGTCCATGGTGCTCGCACGGCCCATGGGGGTCAAATGCCGAGCCCTCTCGTTCACGCGGCGCGAGCCGCTTTACCGAGGACTATCCGTGATGCTCTACGCCATCATCAGTGAAGATGTGAACAACAGCCTGGAGCGGCGCCTGGCCGCACGTCCCGATCACCTGGCCCGCCTCGAGGCACTGCGCGACGAGGGGCGACTGGTGCTGGCCGGCCCGCATCCCGCCATCGACAGCGAGTCGCCGGGCGACGCGGGCTTCAGCGGCAGCCTGGTGGTCGCCGAGTTCGAGGACCTGGAAAGCGCTCAGGCCTGGGCCGACGCCGACCCCTTCGTCATTGCCGGCGTCTACGCCAGGGTGACCGTAAAGCCCTTCAAGCGGGTCCTGCCATAGGGGACAAGGGAGGCGCTGAATAAATAGCCGAGCATAGTAAAGCGTAAGGCGTACGGAGCACAGAAAGCGAGACATAACGAGAGGTTAGGCAAGCTTTCGAGCACCGCGTACAAATTCGCCGGGAGCGAATTTGAACCGTCTTCAGACGGGCCCGCAGGGTAGCCGCCAAGGATGGCGGCTATAGCGAAGCGATTTGCATGCGCAGGCATTTAAGCAGTGTTTCCCAAGGTATCCACAGCGGTTTCCCCACAACTTCTGTGGATAACATTGTTGAAACGCCGCGGACGCATCTCCAGGGCCCGGCCGCCATGCCGCCATGGCGGCATCGATCAAACATTGACCAATAGACGCGGAGTCATGTCTTGCCACCCGCCAAGGATCCATTGCCGCCACTTGCCGGCCTGCCCCGGGCCCACCTCGACTGGCGGCCCGACGACGGCGGGGACGATGCACCGCATTCCAGCGAATTCGATGATGTCTACTTCTCCCGCCATGACGGCCGCGCCGAGACCGAGCATGTCTTCCTCGAGGCCAACCGCCTGCCCGAACGCTTCCGAGCCTGGTGGGAAGCGCGTCCTTTCGTCATCGGCGAGACGGGCTTCGGCACCGGGCTCAACATGCTCTGCGCCTGGGCCTGCTTCGACGCCCACGCGCCCGACTCCGCCCGGCTACACCTGGTCTCTACCGAGCTGTATCCGCTGGGCCGCCAGGACCTGGTCCGGGCGCTGACCGCCTGGCCGGACCTCGCCGACCGAGCGGCGGCGCTGCTGGCGCAATGGCCCGAACCGGTGCGCGGCGTGCATCGCCTGTGGCTCGACGACCGGGTGATCCTGGACCTGCACTTCGGCGATACCACCGAACGACTCGAGCGGCTCGACGGCGCCGTGGATGCCTGGTTCCTGGATGGCTTCGCGCCATCGAAGAACCCCGAGATGTGGCAGCCCGAGCTCTTCGCCGCCATGGCCGCACGCTCGCGCCCAGGCGCGACCTTCGCCACCTTCACCTGCGCCGGGGTGGTCAAGCGCGGCCTCAAGGCCGCCGGCTTCGCCTGGCGCAAAGTGCCGGGCTTCGGCCGCAAGCGCGAGATGCTGGCCGGCGAGATCGCCACCCCGCCAGCAGACCAACGCCGTCGGTCGACGCCCTGGTTCACGCCGCCCGCGGCGCGCCCGGCGCGCCGCGTCGCGGTGATCGGTGCCGGCCTCGCCGGCTGCACCGTGGCCGCCGCTCTGGCCCGACGCGGTGTGGCAGTGACGCTGATCGACCGCGAGGGCCCCGGCGCCGGCGCGTCGGGCAACGCCCTGGGCGCGCTCTACGTGAAGCTCGCCGCCGAGACCAATCGGCAGAGCCGCAGCTACCTGGCCGGGCTGCTGTACACCCGGCGCTGGCTCGAGGCGCTCGACCCCGACCACGAGCTGTGGTCGCCCTGCGGCGTGCTGCAACTCGCCACCGCCGAGCGCGAGGCTCGCCGCCAGACCCGTTTCCTCGCCAACCATCCGCTGCCGGCGAGCGTGGTGCGCCAGGTCGACGCAGCAGAGGCCAGCCGGCTGGCCGGCCTCGCGCTGCCCCACGGCGGGCTCGACTATCCCCTGGCCGGTTGGGTGCGTCCGGCCGCTCTGTGCGATCACCTGGCGGCCAGCGACGGAGTGAGCGCTTACCGGGACGAGGTGCAAGAGCTCGCACCGACACCCGATGGCTGGCGGCTGACGCTGGCCGGCGAGCACGGCGACACCGCATTCGAGGCCGACCAGGTGGTGATCGCCGCGGCGACCGCCTCCAACGGCTTCGCCCAGACCACCGCCCTGCCCCTGCAGCCGGTGCGCGGGCAGATCTCGCGGCTCGCGCTGCCGGACGGCACCCCGGCGCCGAGGCGGGTGGTCTGCGCCGGCGGCTACGCCATGCCGCCGCGGGACGGTGCGCTGACCTTCGGCGCCAGCTTCACGCCGAACGACACCGACGCCACGACTCGCGAGGCCGACCACGTCGCCAACCTGGAGGAGCTCGAGCGCACCCTGCCCGGCTATCTCGCCGCACTGGTCGAGGCCGGCGCCGACGTCTCGCCAGGCGCCCTGGACGGCCGCGCCGCGGTGCGCGCCGCCAGTCCCGACAAGTCGCCCTACGCCGGGCCGGTGCCCGACGCCGACGCCTGGCGACGGGACTATGCCGCCCTGGCCAAGGACGCCACCCGAGTGCCGGACCTGCCCGGTCGTCATCATGCGGGACTATGGATCAGCGCCGCCCACGGTTCCCGGGGACTCGCCAGCGCGCCGCTCACCGCCGAGCTGCTCGCCTCGCGGATCTGTGACGAGCCGCTGCCCCTGGAGGCGCCGCTGGTCGACCATCTTCACCCCGGGCGGCGGCTGATACGCGACCTCATGCGCGGTGGCTGAAGCTCGTAGCTCGTAGCTCGTGGCTCATGGCTCGTGGCTCGTGGCTCGTGGCTCGTGGCTCGTGGCTCGTGGCTCGTGGCTCGTGGCCAACCTATCCTTCTTCCTCGTCGTCGGCCAGGTCCCGCCCGAAGGCCCGCCACTGGGCCAGGGTCATCACCTCGGTGGTCTCGGTCTCGAGGTCGTGGGCGATGATCAGCTCGCTGTTTTCCAGCTGGCGCTTGAGCTGAGTCGTCCAGCCGGTCATGCCCTGCTCGGTATCACTAGTATCGTACCCCTGACGGGTGACGAAGGCCTCCAGCAGGCCGTCCAGGGTCTCCCCCGGCAGCATCCGATAGGGCACCTCGATAAAGCGATCGCCGCTCATGCCTCGTCCTCCTGCGCATCGTGCTTCGATTGGCCATTTTCCCAGTTCGCCAGGCGCTCGATAAAGGTCGCCTCGTCGATCACCTCGACGCCGAGCTGTTCGGCCTTGGCCAGCTTGCTGCCGGCAGCCTCGCCGGCCACCAGGCAGGCGGTCTTCTTCGATACGCTGCCGGAGACCTTGGCGCCCAGCGCCTGGAGCCGCGCCTTGCCCTGATCGCGGGTCATGGCCTCCATGGTGCCGGTGAGCACCCAGGTCTGGCCTTCCAGCGGCGTCGGGCCGGCCTCCACCTCGGTTTCCTCCCAGTGCAGTCCGGCGTCGATCAGCGCCTGGATCGTCTCGCGGTTATGGGGCTGCTGGAAGAAGGTATGCACATGGGCGGCAACGATGGGACCGACGTCGTCCACCGTCTCTAGGGCCTCGCGACCGGCCGCCATCAGCGCCTCGAGCGTGCCGAAGTGGCGCGCCAGGTTGGCGGCGGTGGCCTCGCCCACCTCGCGGATACCGAGCGCGAAGACGAAACGCGAAAGCGTCGTCGCCTTGGCCTTGTCCAGCGCCGCGACCAGGTTCTCCGAGGATTTCTGCCCCATGCGCGGCAGCTCGGCGAGACGCTCGGCCTCCAGGGCGAAGAGGTCCGCCGGGGTCTTCACCCAGTCGCGCTCGACGAGGCCGTCGATCAGCTTCTCGCCCAGCCCCTCGATGTCCAGCGCCCGGCGCGAGGCGAAGTGCTTGAGCGCCTCCTTTCGCTGGGCGGCGCAGTAGAGCCCACCGGAGCAGCGCGCCACGGCCTCGTCCTCGAGACGCTCGATCTGCGAGTCGCAGACCGGGCAGCGCTCGGGGAAGACGATCTCCCGGGCGTCGGCGGGCCGCTCCTCCTCCTGAACCCGCACCACCTGGGGAATGACGTCGCCGGCTCGGCGGATGGCCACGGTGTCGCCGATCATCACCCCGAGGCGTTCGATCTCGTCGGCGTTGTGCAGCGTGGCATTGGAGACCGTGACGCCGGCCACCGAGACCGGCTCGAGGCGCGCCACCGGGGTGATGGCGCCGGTGCGGCCGACCTGGAACTCGACGTCGTTGAGCCGCGTGACCTGCTCCTGGGCGGGGAACTTGAAGGCGATCGCCCAGCGCGGCGCCCGGGCCACGAAGCCCAGCTCGCGCTGCAGGCGCAGGTCGTCGACCTTGATCACCGCCCCGTCGATATCGTAGCCAAGCCCATCGCGCTGCTCGCCGAGGCGGCGACAGTAATCGATGATACCCGCTGCGCCTGCCACCACCTCGAGCTCGGCATTGACTCGGAACCCCCACTCGCGGAGCAACGCCATCTGTTCGCTATGCGTCGGGGTATCGATATTGGCGAGACTCGCCATATCCTGGCGAACCAGTTGATAGGCGGTGAATTCCAGCGGCCGGGTGGCGGTGATACGCGGGTCGAGCTGGCGCAGGCTGCCGGCGGCGGCGTTGCGCGGGTTGGCGAAGACCTTGGTGTCCTCGGCGCGCGCCTTCTCGTTCATGGCCTCGAAGTCGGCGTGGCGCATGGTGACCTCACCGCGCACTTCCAGCCGCTCGGGCCACTCCTTGCCGCGCAGCCTGAGCGGGATCGACTTCAGGGTCCGCAGGTTGGAGGTGATGCCCTCGCCGGTGCGCCCGTCGCCCCGGGTGACGCCGGCAGTCAGCTCGCCCCGCTCGTAGACCAGCGACACGGCGGCGCCGTCGAGCTTGGGCTCGCAGCAGAAGGCCAACCGCTCGGGGTCGGTCTCCAGGCGGTCGGCGACCCGCTTGGCGAAGGCCGCCAGTTCTTCCTCGTCGAAGGCATTGTTCAACGACAGCATGGGCACCGCGTGTTCCACCTCAGGAAAGCCCTCGGCGGGCGCGGCACCGACCCGCTGGGTGGGCGAGCCGGGCGTCTCGAGCGCGGGATGCTCGGCCTCGATCTCCTGCAGGCGACGCAGCCGACGGTCATAGTCGGCATCGGTCATGCGCGGCTCGTCGAGCACATAGTAGCGGTAGTTGGCGTCCTCGAGCTCGGCGCGCAGGCGCGCCGCCTCGTCCTCAATCGTGGGGTCGGGGTGGGTCATGTCATCCGTGTCTCGATTGGAGGGAACACTGATTGATTACTGCGCTCGCGACATAAATCAGTCGGTCCCCAAGCGAAGGCCTCGAAGCTCGAAGCTCGAAGCTCAAAGCTCAAAGCTCAAAGCTCGAAGCTCGAAGCTCGAAGCTCGAAGCTCGAAGCTCGAAGCTCGAAGCCAGCATGGTCGCCTAGCTTACCAAAGCAGCAACCCCCGTGGGGTGGCCTCACGGGGGTTGTCTTATCACTTCCGGTTTATCACTTCCGGTTTATCACTTCCGGCTTCAGTTTACCTGATAACGATGCAAGCGATTGCGGCGCTCGAACTCCTGAACGCGCTGGCGGGCGAACTCCACGGTCTGCGCGGTCATCACGCTCATGTTCTCGTCCTTCAGCTCGCCGCCCAGGTGACGGACGATGACCATGGCCGTCTCGACCATCGCCTCGAAAGCCGCCGAAGTGTCGCTGGCACTCGGCAGGGGCATCAACAGGGTGACACCCGGCGTCTGAAAATCATCCATGGAATGGATAGGGAAAGTACCGGGCTTGACCACATTGACCATGGAGAACTGCAAGGGGCTTTCGGCATCTTCAGTCTCGAAGCGATGAAAAATGCCCATGTCGCGACCGTAACGCAACCCACAGGCCAGCATCAGATCCAGCAATGCCGTCCCCGAGAAGCCCCGCTCCTCGCGTGACATCACGCTGATCACAATGACTTCTTCGGCATGACTCAGGGCCTGGCGGGCATGGCCGGCGCTCACATCGTGACGCATGGCCTTTTCCAGTACCGGATGCGCCTTGACCACATCATCCTCGAACGGCATGTCCGCCACCTCGGCCGCGGAGCCGGCGTCCTCCTCATGGTGGCGGGGCGCAGAGGTACCATCGAACAAGGGATCATCATCGCGCTCGGCAGCCTCTGCCTCGAAACGATGGCGTTCCGCCTCGCGAGAGGCCCTGACCTCGGCTTCCTCTCGCTCGCGGCGCGCCTTCTCCTCGCGTTCGGCCTGTTCGCGCTGCTTGCGTTCTGCTCGCTCCTGCTCCTTGCGCGCACGCTCCTGTCGCTTGTGGTCGCGACGTTCGGTGAGCGTCTTCTGCAGGGAGGAGCCGAAACGCTGCATGGACGACCCCATGCGCCTGGAACCACTCTTCAACGAGTCGCCCATGCCTTCGAGATCCACCAGGCGATACCGCTCATCGTCATCGTGATATCCCTCGTGATCATCGGGATCGGCCGCCAGGGGCTCGGGCGCAGGTTCTGACGGGCGACGCTCACCATCCGGCGACGCATCGGCCAGCGGGCCGTCATCGATATCGAGCCCGGGCTCACGTCGCTCTCCATCGGCGTCAGTGTCATGATTCGGCTCATGCATCATTGACGCACCGGCAGGGGGCGTCGTGACGTCGGCGTGGTCAGGATCACCATGCATCCGCACATCGGCTGCCGGCTCGGGCGCATGATGAACGGACTCGGCATGCCTGGAAGCCGGTACGTCTCCGACCTGCGGATCCATCTCATCATCCCGACGCTGACGGCGGAATTCGGAAAGCACCCTGGAGGGGCCGGGGTGATCCTGTCGCTGCAATTTCGGCTTGGGCTGCACATCCGCCTGTTCAGCCGGCCTGACGACACGCGCCCCGCCATTGGGCAGTTCCCATCTCAGCTCGGCCTCGCGCTCCGCTGCCTCGGGGTCTTCATCGGAATCCGTCGTCGCGCCGTCCGCCGGCTCGTAACCGGCCCGGTCGAGACGCGGCACCTGCCGTTGGCGCTGGAGGCGACGCACCCCATCGATCACGATGAGGGTCACCAATGCCAGCCCAAGAATGATCAGCCACTCTCTAAGTTCCATGGGTCGTCATGCCTTTTGCTAAGGCGCCATGCCTGAAGGTTGTTCGACAACAGCATAGCGCGATTGCCCGAAAAAGGACCACTTTTTTGTTTGTCAAGCTCGGATTTTTTTCACCGAGTGTCGACAAGGCCCCTCGCAATCGCCCTTCGTCAATCCCTTTACGTACTTGCAATGCAACATTGTTACCTTCCTTGTAAACCCTTCACCATTATCGTTCAAGCCTGTCAGGCCTCGGCAAGGGCTGCCGCTTCCTCGACACCCACCGAGACAAGACGTGATACCCCCGGCTCCTGCATGGTCACCCCCATCAGTCGCTCCGATGCTTCCATGGCGATCTTGTTATGGGTGATATAGATGAACTGAACCGACTCCGACATTTCCTTAACCAGTTTGGCATAGCGTCCCACATTGGCATCATCCAAGGGTGCATCCACTTCATCCAGCATGCAGAAGGGTGCCGGATTGAGCTGGAAGATGGCAAAAACCATGGCCAACGCGGTCAGTGCCTTTTCTCCCCCGGACAGAAGATGAATGGTGCTGTTCTTCTTGCCCGGAGGCCTGGCCATGATGGCCACACCGGTCTCCAGCAAATCGTCGCCGGTCAGGGTCAACCATGCGGTCCCGCCGCCGAAGATCTTGGGAAAAAGCGTCTGCAGACCCGTATTGACTCGCTCGAAGGTATCGCGAAAACGCGTTCGGGTTTCCTGATCGATTCGCCGGATCGCTCGATCCAGGGTCTCCAGCGCCTCGCTGAGCTCCACATGCTGGGCCTCCAGATAATCGCGCCGTTCGGCCTGCTGGTCGTACTCCTCGATAGCCGCAAGGTTGATCGCACCGAGCCGGCGGATGCGCTCGCCGACCTCTTCCAGGCGCGTCTGCCAGGCAGATTCGGTCGCGTTCGGGTCCAGCGACTCGGCCAGGGCATCGACATCGTGCCCCAATTCGCGTAGCTGCTCGTCCTGGGACTCGGCCTTGAGTGCCAGGGCCTGAACCTGCATGCGAGATTCCTGCAGACGCTCACGAATGCCCTCGAGCTGACGCTCGTGCCCCTGGCGAGCCTGTTCGTCCTCGCGCAGCCGTTCCACCAGGCCGGCGGCCCGGGAACGGGCCTCGTTGAGCTCGCGCTCCTCGCGCTCGCGCCGGTGCAGCAGTTCCTCGAGGCGCTCGCGGCGCTCTTCGTCCGGCTCATGCAGTCCTTCGCGCTCCTCTTCCAGTTCCGTGCAGCGTTGCTCGAGGCGCTGACGAGCCTCGCCGGAGCGCCCCTGTTGTTCCGCCAGCCCCGCACGCTCGGTGGTCAATCGCTGATATTCCAGCGTCAGGCGCTGGGACTGCTCGGCGAGGGGGCGCTGCCGGGTACGCAGCGACGTCAGCCGTTCGCGAGCCTCGCGGCGCTCGCGCTCCAGGCGCTCGCGCTTCTCGGCGCCTTCCTCGAGCCGGGCCATGGCGGCCTGCCAATGCTCCCGGGTTTCCTCGATGGCCAGACGCGTTTCCTCGGCGGACGCCTCCAGCCCCTCGACTTCCTCGGCAAGCTCGGCCGCCCGCCCCTGAAGATGCTCGAGACGGCTGGCCAGCCCGCTGTCCTGGACGGCCAGTTGCTGACGCTGCTGATCCAGATCGCGTTGCTCGATACGCCCCTCTTCCTGGCCGGCCTCGGCGCGTTCGACCTCTTCGCTGGCTTCGGCGAGCTGCGCTTCGAGGGCCTCCAGGCGCGATTCCACCGCCGCCAGCTCCTCGCGTACTTCGGCCTCGCGGCGGCGGCTGACCAGCAGGGCATCCGGGCCGTCTTCCTCACCACGATGACGAGCCCAGCCATCGCCCACCCAGAGCCCATCGGCGGTAATCAGGCTGTCACCAGGCGACAGCGTCGATTGACCGGCCCAGGCTTCATCCCGCGAGGCGACACAGCGAATCGTCGCCAGCCACTGGCCCGCCGCGCCGGCCCCCTTCACCTCAGCGGCGAGGCTGCCGACCGGTGCCTCGCGCTCCGCTTCCGACAGCAGTCCCAGTTCGGCGGCCAGTCCGGGGGCGAAGACGCGGGCGCCATCATCCGGCGACGCCACACGAGCCTTGAGCCAGGGAGCCAGCACCCAGGAGACCGCATCCTCCCAGCCCGGCGTGACATCGAGCCGCTCACCGAGCCGGGCGGCGCCTTCCAGACCGTGCTCGGCCAGATGCGCCGCCAGATGCTCATCGTGATCGGCGAGTGCCGCCTGGATCAGCGCCTCGAGGGAGGCCAGCTCCCCCTGCAGGGTGCTGCGACGCTGGCGTTCGAGCTCACGCGCGTCCTCGGCTTCACGAACCCGTTCACGGGCAGCATCCCGACTTGCCTGCCACGCAGCGCGCCTGTCCTCGCTGGCTGCCAGTTGTTCCTCGAGCTCGGCCAAGCGTTCGGCGACTTCGCTTCGCTGGGCTTCGAGTGCCGCGATGTCGGGAAGTTCCTCACGCTGCATACGACGCTTGCGCGCATCGTCCTCGATACGTTCGAGCCGCGACTCCTGCTCGCGCAGGCGATCCTGGGAACGTTCGGCCTCGCGACTATCCTCCTGCCAGCGCTCACCGAATGCTTCCCAGGCAGCATCCGCCTCCTCGGCAAGCGGTTCAGCCTCCTCCAGGGCGGCTTCCAGTTCGGCGAGCTGTTCGGCCACCTCTTCCTGTTCCGGCCCCAGGGTCTCGAGACGCTCGTCGAGCCGGGCCAGGCGTTCACCGTCGTCTTCCCCCACTCGCTTGAGGTCGTCCAGCTCGCGGCGGGCGCTGTCCAGATCCCGGGCCAGTTGCTGATCCCGGGCGCGGGTATGCTCGAGGTCCTGCTCCAGACGGGCGATGGCGGTGGTCGTCTCGTGGAAACGCGCCTGATACCCCTCGAGTTCGGACGCCAGGCGATCATGCTCCGCCCGCGCTTCCTCCAGTCGCGTCTCGCATTGGCGAAGCCCCAGTACCTCGCGCTCAACGGCAGTCTCGAGCTCACCGACCCGTGCCTGTTCCTCGTCCTGGCTGGCTTTCAGGGCGCGGCCACGCAACAGTGCCAGTTCCCCCTTGAGCTGGTATTCCTCCTGCTTGAGGGTCTGGTAGCGCCGTGCCGCGTCGGCCTGACGCTTGAGCTTGTCCAACTGCTTGTCCAGTTCCTCGCGGATGTCTTCCAGACGCTCGAGGTTCTCCTGGGTGCGGCGCATGCGGTTCTCGGTTTCACGACGCCGCTCCTTGTACTTGGAGATACCGGCCGCTTCCTCGAGGGTTCCGCGCAGCTCCTCGGGGCGCGACTCGATAAGCCGCGAGATCATCCCTTGCCCGATGATGGCGTAGGAACGCGGCCCCAGGCCGGTGCCGAGGAACAGATCGGCGATGTCGCGACGGCGACACTTCTGGCCATTGAAGAAATAGCTGGACTGCCCTTCGCGGGTGACCTGCCGCTTTACCGATATCTCGGCGTACTGGGCGTAGGGGCCGCCCATGGAACCGTCACGGTTGTCGAACATCAGTTCGATGGAAGCCTGCCCCACCGGCTTGCGACCGGTGGAGCCATTGAAGATGACATCGGCCATCGACTCCCCACGCAGGGTCTTGGCCGAGGACTCGCCCATGACCCAGCGAACGGCATCGATGATGTTGGACTTGCCGCAGCCATTGGGTCCGACGATGGCCGTCATGTTGCCGTCGAAGGGCACACTGATGGGATCGACGAAGGACTTGAAACCGACCAGGCGGATGGATGTCAGGCGCATGGATTATTCGACTACCCTGTCGATGGCCGCATCGGGCATGACACTACCCGGGGCCGTGTCGCGTTGTCCGCTGGATGTTCCGTCGCTCGCCTGCCCGGCGGCAGCCAGACGACGCTGGGCGGTCTCGATCCCCTGGCGCAGAGCATCGGCGGAGCGGCTGTCGCCCATACCGGCGATGGCTCGGCGCCAGCGGTCGATGGCCAGACGATAATCTCCGTTCTCGAAAGCGTCGATACCCAGCATGCCCAGTACCGTAGGCTGGTCGGGCGCCTCGGCAAGCACTTCGTCGACCAGCGACCGGACATCCGCGCCGAGGGTGCGTCCCGCCGCGAAATAGCGCAACTGTGCCAGCTCGGCCAGCAACGCCGGACGCCGGCCTTCCAGTTCGATCAGTTGGGCCAGGGCCGACTCGGCCGCGCCTACCTGTCCGGTGTCGCGATAGAGCGGGAACAGGGAGCGCCAGACATCGGCATTCTCGGGTTGTCGCGCGGCCTGGGTTTCGAGCGCCTCGATCAATGCGGTCACCGACGCATCGGGCTTCTGCAGAACCTGCTGCTGAGCGGCACGCAGTG
Source organism: Halomonas sp. I1 (assembly GCF_032334135.1). Classification (NCBI taxonomy): domain Bacteria; kingdom Pseudomonadati; phylum Pseudomonadota; class Gammaproteobacteria; order Oceanospirillales; family Halomonadaceae; genus Halomonas; species Halomonas sp. I1. The sequence goes on along the minus strand of NZ_JAVXUS010000004.1, from coordinate 48,770 downwards.
CCAGGTCGCCCTCGGCCCCCTGCTGGCGATACCAGAGCACGCTGGCCACCACCAGCAGAATCATCACCGCCGGCACCAGCAGCCGCCCCGAGAGGTCGGACTTCAAGGGCGCGCGACGCGAACGCTCGGTATCCTCGAGCAGACCGCGCTCGAGTTCCAGGCGATCCTCCTCGAAGCGGTCGACATCGATGTCGCCGCGTGCCAGAGCGGCTTCAAGCGAGGCCAGGCGACGCCGGTAGATCGCCACATTCTGCTCGGTGCCGGGCTCGCTCGCCTCGGCAGCCTCCTGCGCCGCCCGCACCCCACCGGCTCGGCGCAGGGGAAGAATCAGCAACCACAGGGCCGGTAACAGCAGGATGGCAAAGGCGAACCAGAGCAGGGTCATTCGTTCCTCTCATGGTGAGCGGTGTCGCGATGAACGGTATCGTGATGCACACCCTGGCGATGAACCAGGGCATCGAGCCGGGCGCGCTCGGCCTCGCTGAGTCCGCGCGCGGCAACATGACGGCGCGCACGCACCAGCATGACCACCAGCACGATGCCGAGCATCACCAGGGCCGCGGGCAGCCCCCACAGCAGGAGCGTCCGCCCCTCGAGGCGCGGATTATAAAGCACATAATCGCCAAAGCGATGCACCATGAAGTCGAGAATTTCCTTGTCCGACCGTCCTTGCTGCAATTGCTGGTAGACCCGGTCGCGCATGTCGCCGGCGATGGGCGAGTCGGAATCACCGATCGCCTGATTCTGGCACTTGGGGCAGCGCAGCGTCGCGGTAAGATCCCGGTAGCGCTCTTCCAGGACCGGGTCGTCGAACTGACGTACCTCGACGGCCGCCAGGGCCGGCACCGACAGCGCCGCCAGCAGAATCAGCAGCCAGACAGTCAGTCGCGCCATTTTTCCACCTCCGGCATGATCACGCGATCCACATCCTCGGGGGCGATGTAGCCGGTGTGGTGATACCGGATCACACCGTCGGCGTCGACCAGAAAGGTTTCCGGTGCCCCGTAGACGCCGAGATCGAAGCCCAGACTGCCTTCGGGGTCGAAGATATTGACCTCGAAGGGATTGCCGAACTCGTCGAGGAAGGCACGCCCCTTGGCCCGGGTATCCTTGTAGTCGACGCCCACCAGCCGCACGCCACGCTCGGCCAGCTCGAGCAACTGGGGCATTTCCTGTTTGCAGGTCGGACACCACTCGCCCCAGACATTGACCAGCGTCACCTCTCCCGCGAGCAGCGAGGCATTCACCCGACGGTCGGGATCGGCCAGAGTGGCGAGATCGAACTCGGGGAAGTTCCGAGCCACCATGGCGGAATCACGGTCCGACGGGTCCATTGACAGGCCGCGGTACAGGAATCCCCCCAGCACGAGAAACCCCAGCAATGGCAGCAACAGCAGCAGGCGGCGCTTCATGCGTTGACCTCCTGCGCACGCTTCGAGGCGGCACGTTCGGGGTCTCGCGCGGTGACCGCACGACGATAGCGACGGTCGATTACCGCCAGCAGACCACCGACCGCCATCAACAGGGCACCCAGCCACAGCCAGCGCACCAGGGGCTTGTACTGAAGCCTCAGCGCCCAGCTGCCATCCCCCAGGTCCTCCCCCATGGCCACGTAGAGATCACGCAATGGCCCCGGACGCAGGGCCACATCGGTCATCGGCATGCCGGTGGCGAGATACAGGCGCTTCTCCGGCGTCATGACGAAGTGCCGATCATCCTCGCCATGCCGCACCTCGAGTCGCGCCGTGTCGGCGACGAAGTTGGGCCCTCGACGCTCGCCCAGCTCGGTCAGGGTGAAGGTGTAGCCGGCCAGGCTGGCGGTATCGCCGACGCCCATGCGGACATTGCGCTCCACGGCGTAGTTGGCGACCACGCTGACCCCGACGATGGTCACTGCCACTCCCAGGTGAGCCAGCAGCATCCCCCAGTAAGCGAGTGACAACTTGCGCAGGGCGGCCCGTTTCGAGCTTCCCTGACGCATCCGGTCCAGCAAGCCGCGCAGCATCGGCAGCACGATCCACAGTGCCGCCGCCAACCCCAACGAGACCCGGAGGTTCCACTCACCGTCGTACAGCAGCGGTATCGCCCCGGCAATGACAAGGGCCAGACCGCCGGCCAACCAGGTCCGTCGCAGGAGCGTGCGCGCGCGCGAGCGCTTCCACTGCGCCAGCGGCCCCAATCCCATGAAGACACAGAGAATCACCGTCAGCGGCACGAACAGGGCGTTGAAATAAGGCGGCCCCACGCTGATCTTGCCAAGCTCGAAGGCATCGAGCAGCAGCGGATAGAGGGTGCCCAGCAGCACCGTGACCGTCATGACCACCAGCAGGATGTTGTTGATCAACAGCAGTGCATCCCGGGATAACCAGGTAAAGCCCGTGCGCTGACCGACCCGCGGAGCACGCAGCGCGAACAGCAGCAGAGACGCCCCCACGGTGATGCCCAGCAGTACCAGAATGAAGAGCCCTCGTGATGGATCGTTGGCGAAGGCATGCACCGAAGTGAGCACGCCCGACCGCACCAGGAAGGTGCCGAGCAACGACAGCGAGAAGGTCGAGATGGCCAGCAGAACCGTCCAGCTCTTGAAGGCCCCGCGCTTCTCGGTGACCGCCAGGGAGTGGATGAGCGCGGTACCGGCCAGCCAGGGCAACAACGAGGCGTTCTCTACCGGGTCCCAGAACCACCAGCCGCCCCAGCCGAGCTCATAGTAGGCCCACCAGCTGCCCAGCGCGATGCCCACGGTGAGGAAGGCCCAGGCGACATTGGTCCAGGGGCGCACCCAGCGTGTCCAGGCGGCATCCAGGCGGCCGCCCATCAAGGCCGCAATGGCGAAGGAAAAGACCACCGAGAAGCCCACATACCCCATGTAGAGCATCGGCGGATGGATGATCAGACCGACGTCCTGCAGCAGCGGATTCAGGTCGGCGCCATCGGTCGGCACGTCAGGCAACAGCCTCGCGAAGGGATTGGAGGTCACCAGCACGAACGTCAGGAACCCCGTACTGATCAGCCCCATCACCCCCAGCACCCGGGCCAGCATGTCCCGGGGCAGTTCCCGGGAAAAGCGCGAGACGGCATAGGTCCAGGCCCCCAGAATCAAGCTCCACAGCAGCACCGAACCTTCGTGGTTGCCCCAGACGGCACTGAACTTGTAATACCAGGGCAGCATCGAGTTCGAGTTGTTGGCCACCGTGGCCACGCTGAAGTCATCCAGCAGGTAGCTGGCGGTCAGGCAGGCATAGGCCACGATCAAGAAGGCAAACTGACCGGTCGCCATGGGACGGGCATAGGCCATCCACAGCGGTCGACGAGTCGCCGCACCGGCCAGCGGCACCACCGCCTGCACCAACGCCATCAACAGGGCGATGACCAGGGCAAAATGGCCGATTTCGGGGATCATCTCGATCAGCATGGCGACTCCGTATCACTCCTGACCGGCACGCCGTTCGGCATCCAGCCGTTTTCCCACCTCGGCGGCCTTGTCCCGATAATCTTCCGGCGCATAACCGGCCTCTTCGAGTGCCTCGGCCACTTCGGGCGGCATGTAGTTTTCATCGTGCTTGGCCAGCACCTTGTCGGCACGTACCCAGCCGTCCGGCTGAAGCTCGCCGACCACGACCACCCCCTGCCCCTCGCGGAACAGGTCGGGCAGGATGCCGTTGTAACGCACCTGTACGTCTTCGACGTAATCGGTAACCCCGAAGGTCACGTCCAGGCTTTCCGGGTCGCGTGCCACGGAGCCTTCCTCGACCATGCCGCCGGCACGAATCTGACGTTCCAGCGGCGCCTCCCCGGCCACGATCTGTACCGGGCTGAAAAACAGGTTGATGTTGCTGCGCAGGGCATAGAGCGTCAGTCCCACCGCGACCGCGACCAGAGACACCAGCCCCAGAATGACGAACAATCGTTGCTTGCGCCTGGCTCTCATGACACTGCCCTTCCATCACGCGCCAGACGCCGCTCGCGCCGGACTTGACGTCGCAGCTCGCGCCACAGGCGACGACGCTCCAGGCGCAGGTGCCAGACCACCCCGAGCAACAACAAGAGCGTGGCGCCATAGGCAGGCCAGACATAAGGTGCGTCGCCACCCATGGCCAGGAAAGCGGTGAATGAATCGAAAGCCATCAATCTCCCTCCCCGACCAGGTCGCGCACCCAGCGCTTGGCGGACTCGCGACGCAGGATCTCGCTGCGCGTCCGCGTCAGGGTCACGGCGACGAAAAAGCTATAGAAGCCGAGCACCATGATCAACAAGGGCCACCACATCTCGGCAGGCATCGCCGGGCGCGATGTGATGGAAAAGGTGGCCGGCTGGTGCAGGGTGTACCACCACTCCACCGAATACTTGATGATCGGGATATTGATCACGCCGACCATGGTCAGCACCGAGGCCGCTCGCGACCCGCTGTCTCGGCCGCCGAAGGCGCCACGCAGGGCAATCACGCCGATGTACAGAAAGAACAGGATCAGCATCGAGGTCAGACGGGCGTCCCATTGCCACCAGGTTCCCCAGGTCGGCACCCCCCACACGGCGCCGGACAGCAATGCCACGAAGGTCATGCCGGCCCCCAGCGGGGCCATCGCCGTGGCCGCCATGTCGGCCAGCTTGATCTTCCAGACCATGAACACCAGTCCGGCCAGGGCCATGGCCACGAAGACCGACTGCGCAAGAAAGGCTGCCGGCACATGGACATAGATGATGCGAAAGCTGTCGCCCTGCTGGTAATCGGCCGGCGCAAAGACCAGCCCCCAGACGATACCGGCCCCGATCAGCACGGTTGCCGCGGCCCAGAACCAGGGCGACAGCCGTGCGCTGAAGGCGTAGAAGCCTTTCGGGGAACCGAGCTTGTGAATGAAAGCCCACATTGACGTGACGATACCTCAACCGTTGAGACTGATACGCAGCGACGCTGCAATTCCCCAGGGCGCCAACACCAGAGCCGCCGCCAGCAAGGCGCCGAGCAAGGCCAGGTGCGCCGCCACATCCCCCCCCGCAATAACCGACTGAACGGCACCAGCACCGAAGATCAAGACCGGCACATAGAGCGGCAGCACCAGCAACGACAGCAGCACCCCACCCCGGGAAAGGCCGACGGTCAAGGCCGCCCCGATGGCGCCAATCAAGCTCAACGTGGCGCTACCAAGCGCCAGCGACAACGCCAGTACGCCGTAACTGCCGAGCGGTAGCGACAGCATGACGCCCAGCACCGGTGCCATCAACGCCAACGGCAGACCGGTCGACAGCCAATGTACTGCCACCTTGGCCAAGGCCAGCGCCGGCAGGGGCTGAGCTGCCAGCAGCAACTGCTCCAGCGTGCCGTCGGCAACATCCTCGCGGAACAATCCATCCAGCGACAGCAAGGCCGCGAGCAGCGCCGCCACCCACAACAGGCCCGGCGCGATGGTCGCCAGCAGCTCCGGGTCCGGCGAGATGCCGATCGGAAACAGGGTGATCACCAGGGCGAAAAAGACCAGAGGGTTGAGCATCGCACCGGGGCGTCTGAGCAACAGTATCAGGTCCCGTCGCATGGTCGCGTACAGCGCAGGTGCGAGACCGGCTTCGGGGTCCCGCTCTCGGTCGGGGACGACCGTACTCGAACGGGTTTCAGAACGCGACATGATCTCCCCCGTCACCCAGGCGTACGCGACGCATCGGCACCGACACTGCCAGTGGCTGATGCGTCGTCAATACCACGCTCCCTCCATCGTGCACATGCACGGCCAGGCGTGCCTCCAGGTCGGCGACACCCTCGCGGTCGATGGCAGTGAAGGGCTCGTCGAGAATCCATAGCGGGCGCGGCGTCAGCTCGAGGCGCGCCAGCGCCACACGTCGCTGCTGACCGGCGGAAAGTTGCCCGACGGGCACGTCCTCGAAGCCTGCCAGCCCCACCGCCTCGAGGGCCGACATCCGTTGTGCCTCATCCTTGCCGACACCGGCCAGAGCCTGGTACCAGGCCAGATTCTCGAGAGGCGTCAAGGCCCACTTGACGCCCGTGGCATGGCCGAGATAAAGCACGTTGGCGAGAAAGTCACGGTAGACTTGTCGCAGAGGGACTTCCCGCCAGAAGAGAGCCCCCTGGTAATCCGTCAGCTGGCCGGACAGAATCTTGAGCAGGGTCGTCTTGCCACTGCCATTGGCCCCTTCGATGCGCAGGACCTCGCCGCCACGGACCTCCAGGTCGAGATCGTGGAACAGCCAGCGATCGTCCCGTTCACAGGCCAGCTTTCGGGCTTGCAGGCTCAAGATCGCCTCCGAAGCGTGGGAATCTGATCGAGAACTGTACGCGCAAATGGTTCGCACCACCAGTATACAAAATGACTAGAAAAGTGTACCCACTTTTCCGATGCCGACATGCGCCGCCACCCTTGCCAGATTCATGTTGCCTGCTATGCTGGCAAAGTACTGTATGAATCGACAGTCATCGCCAACGGAGAGACGTCGCGCCATGCCAAGCCCTACCGCACAGTACCTGTTCCGTCAGCCCAACCTGCCCCTGGCCACCTCCTGGTCCCCCATCGCCGCCGATGACCTGGTGGAGATCCCCCTGCTCGGACGCGTCTCGGCGGGCATGCCCATCGAGGCCTGCCTGGATGCCGGCAGCATCGAGGTGCCTTCACGCATGGTCAGGCGAAACACCTACGCGCTTCGAGTGCATGGTGACTCCATGATCGATTGCAACATCTTCGATGGAGATGTGATTATCATCGAACGTCGCGAAAGCGCCGAAAACGGCGAAACAGCGGTGGTGATGATCAACGACCAGGAGGTCACCCTGAAGAAATTCTACATCGAGAAGTCCGGTGTGCGCCTGCAACCGGCCAATGACGAGATGCCCCCCATCTACCTGCGCAACAGCGATATCCAGGTACTGGGCCTGGTGATGGGTGTGGTACGCCAGCCGGACCTGGCCGCCTGATGCGCTACCAGGTTCCCGATCTCGCCGAAGGTGTCTGGCATGAAACCGAGCTGGAAATCGAACGCAGCCGCTTCATCACCTGGACCGCTCACACCCCGGACGTGATGGCCTTCGAGACACTGCTGTCCGAGGCCCGTCGTGCCCACTCAGGTGCCAGCCACCATTGCAGCGCCTTCATCGCCGGCCCTCCCGGTGAACAGAACGCCATCGGCTTCTCCGACGACGGCGAACCCGGCGGCACCGCCGGCCGCCCCATGTTCCAGGTGCTGGAAGGCACCGGACTCGGGCGAGTCGGCTGTGTGGTCATCCGCTATTTCGGCGGCATCAAGCTGGGTACCGGCGGCCTGGCACGCGCCTATGCCCAGGCGGTCAGCGAGGCCCTCGACAGCCTGCCCAGGCGTGAGGTCGTCGAACGCATGGCCTTGAGCCTGAAGGTCGACTTCGCCGGCGAAGCCGTGGCCCGCGCCTGGTGTGGCGAGCACGACATTCCCGTCGAACACGCCGACTACCAGGCCGATGGCGTGACCCTGACCCTCGGCTGGCCAAGCGACGTCGAGCGCGACCTCGACCCCCTCAATGCCAGGCTCAAGGGGCGAATGGTACTGGTCGAGCCTGCCTAGACGCCTGTTCGATGCCTGCCTGACCCTTGGTGCCATCCCTTGCCGTCTCGCCGATATAACGCTCGCGCTTCTCGGGCTTCAAGCGTGTGACATCCACGACCACCAGTCCGTCGGTGCAATAACCGAAGCCGGCATCGACGCCGAAAGCCAGAAAGCGCGCTCCACCGGGCTCGGCGACATCGACGTACTGCTTGTAGAGAGCCGGCACTCCGGCCCCCATGGCCTGAAGGGCATGGCGCAGGCGTCGGAAATCTTCCTTGGCATCGCCGCCATCCAGCAACCGCTCCACTTCCAGCTGGCCGGCCCGCGACATCCGGAAGGGAGCCCGGGGACGAATCGAGGCCTCGGCATCGCCATGGTAATGCTGGTAATAGCCCACCAGCAGCTCCTTGGCCAATGGCGGCATCAGGTTGGGGATGGTCACCGGCCCGAACAGCCAGCGAACCTCGGGGTGCTCGCGCAGGTAGGCGCCTAGCCCGACCCAGAGATAATCCAGGCTGCGACGTCCCCAGTAGCGCGGTTGCACGAAACTGCGCCCCAGCTCCAGTCCATGGCGCCACTCAGCCCAGGGGGCCTGTTCAAGCTGGAAGATCGTCGAGCTGTACAGTCCTGCCGTCCCCTGGCGGTCGAGAATCTCGCCGACATCACCGAGACGATAGGCACCGGCGATTTCCAGGTCCTGTTCATCCCACAGGATCAGGTGCCGATAGTGGCTGTCGAAGTCGTCCAGATCGCGCTTTTTGCCGGTCCCTTCACCCACGCGGCGAAAGGTGATCTCGCGCAGGCGGCCGATCTCGCGCATCACCGCCGAGTCGGGCCGGCTGTCGAATAACAGGATACGCTTGCCGTCTGCCGTCTCGCCCAGGCGACGCGCCTCGCGCAACTCCTCGCGCAGGCGCTGGCGGTTCTCGGGACGGGCAATACCGGTCTCACTGACAAACACGCCCTTGCGGCCACGCCCCAGTCGATACACATGCTTGCGCAACAGCTTCAACTTTACCGGCGTGGTCAAATCGTCGCGATCGAAGCGTGCCAGGGGGATCAGGCCCCCGACCCGCAGGGAGATCTGGCGATCGCGCTGACGAAACATTTCGCTGGGCAGCATCAGGGTTCCCAGCGGGGCGTGCAGCGATGACAGACTATAGAAGCGAGAGGAATTTCGACCGCCCACATGTACCGGCAGGATCGGTGCATTGGTGCGCCGCGCCGCATGCAGGAAGCCTGACAGCCACTTGCCGTCGCGAACACCGGCGGGCCCGGCCCGAGAGACCTCGCCAGCGGGGAAGACGATGACCGCACGGTCTTCTTCCAACGTGCCGATCATGCGCTCCAGGCTGCGGCGAAAGCCCTTCCGGGACAGGTTGTCCACCGGCAGCATCACCTCGCGCAACGGCTCGATCTGCAGCAGCAGGTCGTTGGCCAGGATCCGCACATCGGGCCGCAGCTCGGCGACCATCTTGACCAGGGCCAGGCCATCCAGGGCTCCCAGGGGATGGTTAGCCACGATCACCACCCGTCCGGTGGCGGGAATGTTGTCGCGATCCCGGGACGACAGGGTATAGCCGAACCGGAAGTAGTCGAAGACCTGGTCGATGAACTCGAGCCAACCGAGTCGCCCATGACGTACCAGGAAGTCGTTGACGTCGCGCTCGTGCACCAGCCGACGCAGGCCGGCGAACAGCGGCCTCTGCAGCCAGGAAGGCCAGGCCGCGATGCGGGGGGACTTGTCCAGCAGGGACCCTTCGATATCGATCATCCGACTCTCGCTCCGACCGGGCGCCACGGCGCCGATGCCCTCAGGCTAGGAGCGAAAGATGACAGGACGATGGCGACCCCGGAGCGCGATACGGCGCCCCGAGAGGCGCCGTATCGTCATCATGATCAATGGCGGGAATCAGCCGAGGTACTTGATCATCACCCCGGCGGCCACGGCCGAACCGATGACGCCGGCCACATTGGGCCCCATGGCGTGCATCAACAGGAAGTTGTGAGGGTTGGACTCCAGCCCCACCTTGTTGGAAACCCGCGCCGCCATGGGAACTGCCGAAACCCCGGCAGAGCCGATCAGCGGATTGATCGACTGCTTGCTGACCGCGTTGAGCAGCTTGGCCATGAGAATGCCGCAGGCCGTGCCGATGGCGAAGGCCACCATGCCGAGCCCGAGGATGCCCAGTGTCTCCAGGGCCAGGAAACGATCCGCCATCAACTTGGAACCCACCGAAAGCCCCAGGAAAATGGTCACGGTGTTGATCAGGGCATTCTGGGCGGTATCCGAAAGCCGCTCCACCACGCCGCACTCGCGCATCAGGTTGCCGAAGCAGAACATCCCCAGCAGGGGCGCAGCGTCGGGCAGAAAGAGCACGACCAGGACCAGCAGTGCCAGCGGGAAGACGATCTTCTCGAGCTTGGACACCGGCCGCAGCTGGGTCATGGCGATCTCGCGCTCACGGGTCGACGTCAGCGCACGCATGATCGGCGGCTGGATCAATGGAACCAGGGCCATGTAGGAATAGGAGGCCACGGCGATGGCCCCCAGCAGCTCCGGCGCCAGCAGACTCGAGACATAGATCGACGTCGGCCCGTCGGCACCACCGATGATGCCGATCGCCGCCGCCTGCTTGAGCGAGAAGTCCATCACGCCCATCGCCGAGAGGCCCACCGCGCCGAGCAGGGTGGCGAAGATGCCGAACTGGGCGGCGGCCCCGAGGAACAGGGTGCGCGGATTGGCCAGCAGCGGACCGAAATCGGTCATGGCGCCGACCCCCATGAAGATCACCAGAGGCGCCACGCCGGAGGCGATGGCCACGCTGTAGAACTGATACAGCATGCCGGGGGCATAACCGGCACCGGCGGCTACATCATTGGCGGCTCGTACCAGTGCCGGGGAGGTATCGCCGTGCAGGGCTTGCGTCACGAGATGACGCGCGCCCTCGATACCCGCAGCCGGGTCCAGGGTTGTCCCGAGGGCCGAGGCCAGGCGCTCGAGTACCTGGGGCCCGGCCTGATGGGCGGCCTGCTCGGCGGCCGACAGGGCCAGTCCCGCTTCGGGGATGTTGGCCAGGATGCCGCCGAAGCCGATCGGCACCAGCAGCAACGGCTCGAACTTCTTGTTGATCGCCAGGTAGAGCAGACCCAGCCCCACCAGGATCATCGCCCCCTGGCCCCAGTCCAGGTTGTAGAGCCCCGAGCCATGCCACAGGGTCAATAGTTTGTCTGTCATGAAACCATCCTTAGAGAACGATCAGCTCGTCACCCACCGCCACGCTGTCACCTTCACTGACCTTGACCTCCGACACCGTGCCGGCACCGGCGGCTCGTACCTCGGTTTCCATCTTCATGGCCTCGAGGATGATCACGACATCGCCCTCGGCGACACTGTCCCCTGGTTTGACATTGACCTTGAAGATATTGCCTGCCAAGGGCGCCGCGATGGCCTCGCCAGAGGGAGCCGCCGGTGCAACGGGCGCGGAACTCTCGCCCTGTTCCTGCACTCGGTCGATCTCGCCGCCCTCGGCGACCTCGACCACATAGGCCTTGCCGTTGACCTTGACGGTATAGGTCTCGGGACCGGCCGGCTCGGTCGCCGATGCCGGAGCCCTTGCCGGCGGATTGGCCTGGGCACTGCCGGTATCGGGTACTTGAGGCGCCGGCTCGAAGGCATCGGGATCATCGCGGTTGGCGAGGAACTTCAGGCCAATCTGCGGGAAGAGTGCATAGGTGAGCACATCATCGATGTGCCGCTCGCCCTCGGCCAGCCGGATGTTGTCCTCGGCGGCCTTGTTCGTCAGTTCCTCGGACAGAGGCTCCATCTCCGGTGACAGACGGTCCGCCGGACGCTCGGTGATGGGTTGCGCACCGTCGAGGACGCGTGCCTGCAACTCCTGGTTGAAGGCGGCGGGCGCCGCACCGTACTCCCCCTTGAGCAAGGCCTGCACTTCCTTGGAGATGGACGTGTAGCGTTCGCCCATCATCACGTTCATCACCGCCTGGGTACCGACGATCTGCGACGTCGGTGTCACCAGGGGGATGTAGCCCAGATCCTCGCGCACCCGAGGGATTTCGGTCAGGACGTCATCGAGCTTGTCGCCGGCGCCCTGCTCCTTGAGCTGGCCTTCCATGTTGGTGAGCATGCCACCCGGCACCTGCGCCACCAGAATCCGTGAGTCGATGCCCTTGAGCGCCCCCTCGAAGGCGGCATACTTCTTGCGCACCTCGCGGAAATAGCCGGCGATGTCCTCGAGCAGTTCGAGGTCGAGCCCGGTGTCGCGCTCGGTGCCCTTGAGGATGGCCACCAGTGACTCGGTCGGGCTGTGGCCGTAGGTCATCGACATCGAGGAAATGGCGGTATCGACATTGTCGACTCCCGCTTCCACTGCCTTGAGCGCAGTGGCCGTGGACATGCCAGTGGTAGCGTGACAGTGCAAGTGGATGGGAATATCCAGCGCCTTCTTGAGGCGCGACACCAGCTCGAAGGCATCATAGGGTGTGAGCAGGCCGGCCATGTCCTTGATCGCCAGGGAGTCGGCTCCCATATCGGCAATGGTGCGTGCCAGTTCCACCCAGCTTTCCATGGTATGCACCGGGCTCACGGTATAGGAGATAGTGCCCTGGGCATGGCCTTCATTGGCACGTACCGCACGAATGGCACGCTCCAGGTTGCGCGGATCGTTCATGGCATCGAAGACACGGAAGACATCGACGCCATTGGTCCTGGCGCGCTCGACGAAGCGATCGACCACATCGTCGGCATAGTGGCGATAGCCGAGCAGGTTCTGGCCGCGCAGCAGCATCTGCTGAGGCGTATTGGGCATGGCCTCTTTCAACGCCCGTATCCGCTCCCACGGATCCTCGCCGAGATAGCGGATACAGGCGTCGAAGGTGGCGCCACCCCAGGACTCCAGCGACCGGAACCCGACACGGTCGAGCTTCTCGGCAATAGGCAGCATGTCGTCCAGACGCAGTCGCGTGGCGAACAGCGACTGGTGAGCATCGCGCAGCACCACATCCGTGATACCGAGCGGGCGGGCATTCTCAGTCATTGCGGGTTTCCTTATCGTTGTAACCGAAATGCGTCGTCATCCAACGAGGCACGAAACGAAAACGGGCCAGTTATCGCTCAGCGGCGATGACGGCGACGATGACGATGTACGGCAGCACTGATCGCGGCCATGACATCATCATCACGGGCCGATACGGACCGGCCAGAAGCCGACGGGGGACTCGCAGGCGCCGGTTCCGGGAAATAGCGCCCGATGATCCGGGACATCAGGGTCGTGGTGACCACCAGAACGGTCAGAAAGACGAATACGAACCCCATGCCGAGCCCCATCAGGGCAAAGCCTTCATTCAGTAACGATGTATCCTGCATGCGGTTTCCTCCTCGTTCGCGCCGCCATTCCGTCTGCCGATGACGAACGCATGAATACTGAGGCCATAACCTGCCACCCTCGCGATGGATTACAATGACGCCATGGTGGAAGTCGACGTTGTTAATTTACTACATAAGGGTCGCATCGGCCTAGCCCCGATGGAAGGGGTCATCGATGCCGCAACTCGCGACCTGCTGACACGCCGCGCCGGCATCGACTGGACGGTCACCGAATTCGTGCGCGTGGTCGACACTCGCCTGCCGCCGCGTGTCTTTCTTCGTCATTGCCCCGAACTGGCCAATGGGGCGCCCCGTACGCCCGGCGGAGCTCCGGTGCACCTCCAACTACTGGGCTCCGACCCCGCAGCGCTGGCGGCCAACGCACGCCAGGCGCTGTCCCTGGGGACGACGAGCCTCGACCTCAACTTCGGCTGCCCCGCCAAGCTGGTCAACCGACACGACGGGGGCGCCTCCATGCTGCGCGACCCCCGGCGCCTGCGCGCTGCCGTCGCCGCCGTTCACGATGCTGTGGGCGACACTCTCCCGGTGACGGCCAAAGTCCGGCTCGGATTCGCCGACCGCCGCCTGGCTCTGGACTGTGCCCGCGCCGCCGAGGATGGTGGCGCGCGCCAGCTCGTGGTCCACGCCCGCACTCGCAACGAGGGCTATCGCCCGCCGGCCCACTGGGAGTGGATCGCCCGTATCCGCCATCGACTGTCGATCCCGGTAGTAGCAAACGGTGATATCTGGACTCTCGAAGATTACTGGAAGGCCCGGACCCTTTCCGGCTGCCACGATGTCATGCTCGGTCGAGGCGCCCTGGCCGATCCCGGGCTGGCGCCACGAATTCGCCACTGGCAAGGCACCGGCAAGCAGCTCCCCGCCACCTGCTGGGCCGCCAAGGCCGAGACGCTGATCGAATATGCTGCAATGCAGCGTAACATACTTCCGCCGAAGGTGGTGGTAGCTCGACTAAAGCAGTGGATGAACCACATGCGTGGACGGGACCCCGAGGCGGCACGCTGTTTCCAGGCGCTGCGGCGGGTCACCGAACTGGAGGACTTTCTGACAGGGTTGGTGGCATCGACGGGGAAGCGGAGCGAGGCAGTGGCAAGCCCCCCTCGAATGCCAAGGAACTCGAGGGAGAACACTGGATGAAAAGCATGCACAAAAAAAGAGGCGCTCGTCGCATCGCGACGGCGCCTCGAACGATCGCAGGACCACTCAGGGGTGACGGGTCCAGCTAATGGCAAGCCTGCCAAAACGAAAAACCCGCCCTCTCATGGAGGACGGGTCGAAATCTGGCGCGCCCGGGAGGATTCGAACCTCCGACCGCCTGATTCGTAGTCAGGTACTCTATCCAGCTGAGCTACGGGCGCGTTGCACAACGAGCGAGTCGTTGAATTTGACGGTGAATCCTCCTAGTCTCGACAAGTGAGGACTTGTCTGAAGGAGGTGGCGCGCCCGGGAGGATTCGAACCTCCGACCGCCTGATTCGTAGTCAGGTACTCTATCCAGCTGAGCTACGGGCGCTTACCTTCACCGTGCCGAACATGGCGGAGAGGGAGGGATTCGAACCCTCGAAGGGGCTATTAACCCCTTACTCCCTTAGCAGGGGAGCGCCTTCAGCCACTCGGCCACCTCTCCCTCATCGGCACGGTGCGCATCCTACCGATTTAAAAGGCCATTGTCCAGCGCCCGGAGGATTTTTCTCGTGTTCCCCGGCGCCAGTATACGCCGGGGACCCCCTCAAGGTGTCTCGTCGTCGGTATCGTCGTCGGATTTCTCGCGCTGGATCCGCTGATAGATCTCCTCACGGTGCACGGCGACGTCCTTGGGTGCATTGACACCAATGCGGACCTGGTTGCCCTTTACCCCCAGAACGGTGACGGTGATGTCGTCGCCGATCATCAGGGTTTCGCCGACGCGGCGGGTCAGGATGAGCATGACTGATCTCCTTTTCAGACTTCTGGCTACGGGATGCTGCCACCTACAGGGGACGACGGCGCATGACACCATGGCACGATGTCGTCCCCGAGCCAATAGCGCCGACCATGACACTGCAACGCCTCGTTCACGGGTAGCCCTTTCACGCCAGTGTCATGGACTCCCTACCAGCGTAGAAGCTGTCGGCGAACCTGGGTGGCGTTTATTCGCTCTCGATGTCTGACTTGTCGAGCCCAAACGCCTTGTGCAAGGCACGCACCGCCAGTTCCATGTGCTTCTCATCGATCACCACGGAGATCTTGATCTCGGACGTCGACACCATGCGGATATTGATGTTCTCTTCAGACAGTACGCGGAACATCTTGGACGCCACGCCGGCGTGGGAGCGCATGCCGACACCGACCAGCGAAACCTTGGCGATGTTGTCGTCGCCCTTGACCTCGCCTTCGCCCAGCGCGGGCAGCACCTGATCCTCGAGGATACGCAGAGTCTGCTTGTAGTCACCCTTGGCCACGGTGAAGGTAAAGTCGGTGTAATCGCCGGCCGGTGCCACGTTCTGCACGATCATGTCGATCTCGATATTGGCATCGGCGATCGGCCCCAGAATCTTCGAGGCGACACCGGGAACATCCGGCGTGTTGAGCAGGGTCAGCTTGGCTTCATTGGCGGTAAAGGCGATACCGGAGATCAGCGGTTCTTCCATGGAATCCTCGTCATTATCGGAGTCTGCGACGATCAGGGTGCCGGGGCCACCCTCGAAGCTGGACAGCACGCGCAGCGGAACATTGTATTTGCCGGCGAATTCGACGGCACGGATCTGCAGGACCTTGGAGCCCAGGCTCGCCAGCTCCAGCATTTCCTCGACGGTGATGGTATCCAGGCGCTGGGCCCGGGAGCAGACCCGCGGGTCGGTGGTATAGACCCCGTCGACGTCGGTGTAGATCTGGCACTCGTCTGCGCCCAGCGCCGCAGCCAGGGCCACGCCGGTGGTGTCGGAGCCGCCGCGACCAAGGGTGGTGATGTTGCCTTCCTCGTCGACGCCCTGGAAACCGGCCACCACGGCCACCTGGCCATCATCCAGGTCCTGACGCATGTCCTCGGTCTCGATGCGCTGGATGCGCGCCTTGGTGTGGGCGCTGTCGGTCATGATGCCGACCTGGGAGCCGGTATAGGACGTGGCCGGCACGCCCAGCTTGTGAAGCGCCATGGCCAGCAGCGAGATGGTCACCTGTTCGCCGGTGGACACCAGCATGTCCATCTCGCGCGGGGTCGGCTCATCGTTGATATCGTTGGCCAGGCCGATCAGCCGGTTGGTCTCGCCGCTCATCGCGGAAACCACGACCACGACCTGGTGCCCCTCGTCACGGAAGCCCTTGACCTTCTCGGCCACGGCCTTGATGCGCTCCACGGAGCCCACCGAGGTCCCACCGAACTTCTGTACGTATAGTGCCATTTATCGTTGTCCCTCGTATCCGGGTTAACGTTCGAATGAAAACGGTTAGCTGCATAAAAGAAGGGCCGAAGGCATCCCGCCTTCGGCCCCGATGATCATCAGAGCTTTGACTCGACCCACATGGGTACGCTATCCAGCGCACCAGGCAGGGCCGGGACATCGCTGCCGCCAGCCTGGGCCATGTCGGGACGCCCACCTCCCTTGCCGCCGACCTGGGAGGCCACGTGGTTGACCAGCTCGCCGGCCTTGACCTGACCGGTCAAGTCATCGGTGACGCCGGCGATCAAGCTGACCTTGCCGGCCTGCTCGTCGCCCACGCCGAGCACCACCACCCCCGAGCCCAGCTTGTTCTTGAGCTGATCGAGCAGACCTCGGAGCTCCTTGCCTGAAACGCCTTCGAGGCGCTTGGCCAGCACCTTGACCCCCTTGACCTCGCGGGCGTCGCCAAGCATGTCGCTGCCGGCAGCGCTGGCCAGCTTGGCCTTGAGACGCTCGAGCTCCTTTTCCAGATCACGGTTGCGCTCGACCAGCGAGGTCACACGCTCCTCGACCTGCTCCGGCTTCGCTTTCAGGCGCTCGCCGATTCGCGCCACTCGTGCTTCCTGGTCACGAAAATAGGCCAGGGCGCCTTCCCCGGTGATCGCTTCGATACGGCGCACACCGCTGGCGATACCGGCCTCGGCGACGATATGGCAACAACCGATATCACCGCTACGGGCCACATGAGTGCCACCGCACAGTTCGATGGAGAAATCGTCGGCACCGATGGTCAGCACGCGCACGCTGTCGGCATACTTGGCCTCGAATAGTGCCGCTGCCCCCTTTTCCTTGGCTTCATCGAGCGTCATGTTCTCGATACGGGTCGGCGCGTTGGCCAGCACCTGTTCGTTGACCAGCCTCTCTACCTCGGCAAGCTGCTCGTCGGTCATCGGCTCGAAGTGGCTGAAATCGAAACGCAGCCGCTCCGGGGTCACCAGCGAGCCCTTCTGCTGGACATGATCGCCCAGTACAAGACGCAATGCCTTGTGCAGCAGGTGGGTCGCCGAGTGATTGCGTACCGTGGCGGCGCGCAGGCCCGCATCGACGTGCGGCGTCACGCTGGCGCCGACCTCGAGCTCGCCTTCCAGCAGGCGCCCCTGGTGCAGATGGTGCCCGGCCTGCTTCTGGGTGTCCTCGACCAGAAAGCGGCCGTTGTCGAGTTCGAGGTAGCCGGTATCACCAACCTGGCCGCCGGACTCTCCATAGAAGGGCGTGCGATCGAGCACCACCACGCCCCGCTGCTCGGTCTCGAGCCGCGCCAGGGCATTGCCCGCCTCGTCGACGAGAGCCACCACGGTGGCTCGATCCTCGAGTCGGTCATATCCGGTAAAATCGGTTTCGCCCTCGAGCTCCAGGGCGGCGCCGTAATCGACGCCAAACTGACTAGCCGCCCGAGCCCGCTGGCGCTGGGCCTCCAGCTCGCGCTCGAAACCGGCCTCGTCGAGCGAGACGCCGCGCTCGCGGCAGACATCGGCAGTCAGGTCATAGGGGAAACCATAGGTGTCATAAAGCTTGAACACCGTTTCCCCGGGCAGGGTGTCGCCGTCGAGGGCATCGAGCGCTTCTCCGAGCAGGCCCATGCCATGCTCCAGGGTTCGCGCAAACTGTTCCTCTTCCTTCAGCAACACGCGCTCGATCTGGCCACGGGCTTCGCGCAGCTCGGGGTAGGCCTCGCCCATCTCGGCGTCCAGTGCCGCCACCAGCTTGTGGAAGAAACTGCCCTGGGCACCGAGCTTGTGGCCATGCCGCACGGCACGCCGAATGATGCGCCTCAGCACATAGCCGCGCCCTTCGTTGGAGGGCAGCACGCCATCGGCCACCAGAAAGGCACAGGAACGGATATGATCGGCGATCACCCGCAGCGAAGGTGCCTTCGTGCCGTCATGCCCCGTCGCTTCGGCGGCAGCGGCCAGCAGGTTCTGGAACAGGTCGATCTCGTAGTTCGAGTGCACCCCCTGCATGACCGCGGCGATGCGCTCCAGTCCCATGCCGGTATCGATGGACGGCTTGGGCAGCGGGTTCATGTTGCCGGAAGCATCGCGGTCGTACTGCATGAAGACCAGATTCCAGACCTCGATGTAGCGATCGCCATCTTCCTCGGGACTGCCGGGAGGACCGCCCCACACCTCGGGGCCATGGTCGTAGAAGACTTCGGAGCTCGGCCCGCAGGGGCCGGTATCCCCCATCTGCCAGAAGTTGTCCTCGTCGAGACGAGAGAAGCGCTCGGGATCGATGCCGACCTCGTCCTTCCAGATGCGCTCGGCCTCGTCATCGCTGACGTGAACGGTGACCCAGAGCTTTTCCCTGGGCAGACCGAGCACCTCGGTGAGGAAGCGCCAGGCGAAATGAATGGCATCACGCTTGAAGTAGTCACCGAAGCTGAAGTTGCCCAGCATCTCGAAGAAGGTGTGGTGACGTGCGGTATAGCCGACGTTGTCCAGATCATTGTGCTTGCCGCCGGCACGCACACAGCGCTGGGCCGAGGTCGCGCGCACATAGGGGCGCGGATCGCGCCCCAGGAAGACGTCCTTGAACGGCACCATGCCGGCATTGGTGAACAGCAGGGTCGGGTCGTTGTCCGGCACCAGGGAGCTCGTCGGGACGATGGTATGCCCACGCTCCTCGAAGTAGCTCAGAAAGGCCTGTCTGATGTCTGCACTTTTCATGGAATATCCGTGACGATAAGCATGGTGGCCCTCCAGGCGGACACCCGCCCGGGGCACTGGGAAGCACTCAATAAATCGGCGAGCGTGTCGAACACGGGGCCCTCGGGCTACCGCAACGACGCTGACGGGACTGGCCGATATCTCGGCCGGGCCGGCGGCCATCGCGTAGCGATCAGGGCGCCGAGCGTCGTGAAGGCTAGGCCCGTTCCCGACGGGCCATCGCATTTCCCACAGCCTTGTGGGTCACGCAAGGCGTACGGAACACAGAAAGCGAGACATAACACTTGGTTAGGCGAGCTTTCGAGCACCGAGCAACACAGCGATTCGCACGCGCAGGCATTTAAGCAGCCTTTCCTTTAGTCAGTGCTTCCTTCGCAAAGGGAGCCATTATAGCGCAGTCGTCAAGCAACGACAGGGCAGGAAGGCCTTGATCGCCTCAGGTATCGTCCCAGGCGTGCGTCATGGCGTACCGAAGCTGATCGAAATCGAATCCTCTGCCGGCCAGGAAGCGCTCCCGCCGAGCCCGCTCCCGCGGCATCTCGCCAGGCCCCGAGAAGCGGCGCGCCAGCGCCTCGGCGGCCAGGCTGAACCAGTCGACCTCGGTCGCCAGCTCGGTGAAGGCCTGGCGCACGACCTCATCGTCGATGCCACGCCGCTCGAGTTCGGCGCGCAACTTGATCGGCCCCTGCCCCCGGGCAACCCGGGCCCTCAGGAAACTTTCGGCGAAACGCACGTCGGACTGCAGGCCCTGCTCCTCCAGATCGAACAGGCAGGCTTCGACGTCTTCGTCGGCATGCCCCTTCGCGGCCAGGCGTTCGCGCAATTCCCCACGGGCATATTCTCGCCTCGCCAGCAGCCGAATGGCATCTTCCCGGGGGGTACTCTCGGCCGTCTCGCGCATCGTCTACAGCAGGCCGTCCTCGCGCTCGCTGCCCTCGCCGATGGGCGCCTCGCCTTCGCCTTCTTCCTCGCGAGGCTCCGGCACGGCCAGCAACTGGGCACGAATCTGGCTTTCGATCTCCTCCATCACCGAGGGGTTGTCCTCGAGGAACTGGGCAGCGTTGGCCTTGCCCTGACCGATCTTGTTGCCCTGGTAGCTGTACCAGGCGCCCGCCTTGTCGACCAGGCCGCACTGGACCCCCAGGTCGACCACCTCCCCGGCATGGTAGATCCCCTTGCCATAGAGAATCTGAAATTCGGCCTGGCGGAACGGCGGGGCCACCTTGTTCTTGACCACCTTGACCCGCGTCTCGTTGCCGGTGACCTCGTCGCCCTGCTTCACCGAACCGGTGCGTCGGATATCCAGGCGCACGCTGGAGTAGAACTTCAGGGCGTTGCCACCGGTGGTGGTCTCGGGGCTTCCGAACATCACACCGATCTTCATGCGGATCTGGTTGATGAACACCACCATGCAGTTGGCATTCTTCATGTGGCCGGTGACCTTGCGCAACGCCTGGGACATCAGGCGTGCCTGCAGGCCGACGTGGGAATCGCCCATCTCACCTTCGATCTCGGCACGCGGCGTCAAGGCCGCCACCGAGTCGATGATGATCACGTCGACACCGCCCGAGCGCACCAACATGTCGCAGATCTCGAGGGCCTGCTCACCGGTGTCGGGCTGCGAAACCAGCAGGTCATCGAGGTTGACGCCGAGCTTCTCGGCATAACTCGGGTCGAGGGCATGTTCGGCGTCGATGAAGGCACAGGTCTTGCCCTGCTTCTGGGCCTCGGCAATGACCGCGAGGGTCAAGGTCGTCTTGCCCGACGACTCGGGGCCGAAGATCTCCACGACACGGCCATAGGGAAGGCCGCCGATGCCCAGTGCGATATCCAGGCCCAGCGAACCGGTGGAGACCGACGGCATCACCACACGCGGCGTATCGCCCAGCCGCATCACGGTCCCCTTGCCGAACTGTCGATCGATCTGGGATAGCGCGGCGTTCAGCGCCTTGGAACGGTTCTCGTCCTGAGCCATGACAGGCCTCCTAAGCGATAGCGAATGACGGAGACATGGCCAGCGACCACGCTCCTTCACTGTATGATTGCACAGTATTATGACGAAAAAAGCGCCACTCGGCCAGTCCCTCGAACGAGCTACCCATGTGGTGCCAGCCAACGGATCAGCCCCACCAGCGCCTCACGCACCGCCGCCTCGCGCACGGCATCGCGATCGCCGGAAAAGTGCCGGCACTCCGAGTCACGCTGCCATCCATCGCCCCAGGCCAGCCACACGGTACCCACCGGCTTGCCGTCGGTGCCGCCTCCCGGGCCGGCGACACCACTGACGGCCACGGCCAGGTCAGCCCCGCTCTCGGCACAGGCCCCGGCGACCATGGCCTCGACCACCTGCCGACTGACCGCGCCATGCTCGGCCAGCACGGCTTCGGGCACGCCGAGCAGTCGCGTCTTGGCAGCATTGGCATAGGTCACATAGCCGGTCTCGAAATAATCGGAGCTACCGGCGACCGCGGTGATGGCGCTGGCCACGCCACCACCGGTACAGGATTCCGCGGTACTGACCACGATGCCCCGCTCCCGACACAGGCGTCCCAGATATTCGGCGAGCCTTGCCGGATCGAGAGGATCGGAATTTTCGACATGTACCGCCATGGCATTTCCCCCAGGCCGATGATGACTGGACGGCAGCGCTCCTGACGCCGAACGCCCTTGAGCGTAGAATACTGGCTTTGTCCGCGACATGCATGATACGCAACGTCGCCACGATTCCGCTGTCGTTCTTCGCACCATCACCACCGGCAAGCCAAGGAAGCCCATGTCACAGGCCAGCCCCCAACACACCCCGATGATGGCTCAATACCTGAAGATCAAGCGCGAACATCCCGACGTGCTGCTCTTCTACCGAATGGGCGATTTCTACGAGCTGTTCTTCGAGGACGCCAAGCGTGCCGCCGCCCTGCTCGATATCACCTTGACCCAGCGCGGCCAATCGGCGGGCAAGCCGATTCCCATGGCCGGGGTGCCCTACCACAGTGCCGAAGGCTACCTGGCACGATTGGTCGCCGCCGGTGAATCGGTGGCCATCTGTGAACAGATGGGCGACCCGAATACCGCCAAGGGACCGGTGGAGCGTCAGGTCGTGCGCATCGTCACCCCCGGCACTCTCTACGACGAGGCACTGCTCGACGCCCGCCGCGACAACCTGGTGGTCGCACTGCATGCCGCCGGTGATCGCTGGGGGCTGGCCTGGCTGGAGCTTTCCAGCGGTCGTTTCAGTGTGCTCGAGGTGGAAGGCGAAACCGAGGCGCTGGCCGAGCTGACACGCCTGGACCCGGCCGAGCTGCTGGTCACCGAAAGCCTGACGCTGCCGCCCGGCCTGGACACGCATCGTGGCCTGCGCCGCCAGAACGACTGGCTGTTCGACCTGGAAAGCGCCACCCGCACGCTCTGCGACCAGTTCGCCGTTCAGGACCTCCGAGGGTTCGGCTGCGCCCACCTGGAAGCGGCCATCACCGCCGCCGGCGTGTTGATCGACTACGCCCGCGATACCCAGCGCTCACAGTTGCCCCATGTCACGGCCATCGGCGTGGAAAGCCGCGACGATGCCGTGGTGATCGATGCCGCCAGCCGTCGCAACCTGGAAATCGGCATCAATATGGGCGGTGGCACCGACAATACCCTGGCCAGCGTACTCGACACCACGTCCACCGCCATGGGCTCGCGGCTGCTCAAGCGCTGGCTCAACCGGCCACTGCGCGATCGTGCCCAGGTATCAGGCCGCCAGGCGGCGGTCTCCGCCCTCCTCGACGGCGATGGCTTCGTCGCGCCACGGGACGCCCTGAAGGCGATCGGTGACGTGGAACGCATTCTGGCCAGAGTCGCGCTCTACAGTGCCCGCCCTCGCGATCTCGCCAGGCTGCGTGACGCCCTGAACGCCCTGCCCGAGCTCGAGACCGAACTGGCCCGTTTCGACGAAGGCACCGCTCTGGATGACCTCAAGCGCCGTATCCACCCCTACCCGACGCTGGCCGATACCCTGAGCCGCGCCCTGGTGGAGAACCCGCCAGTGGTGATCCGCGACGGTGGCGTGATCGCCGAAGGATTCGACGCCGAACTCGACGAGCACCGAGGCCTGGCCGAACATGCCGGCGACTACCTGATCGAGCTGGAAACCCGGGAGCGCGAACGCACCGGGCTGCCCGGCCTCAAGGTCGGCTACAACCGGGTTCACGGCTACTACATCGAGATTCCCCGGGCCCAGGCCCGGGAGGCGCCGGTGGACTACATCCGTCGCCAGACCCTGAAAAACGCCGAGCGCTTCATCATCCCTGAACTCAAGGAGTTCGAGGACAAGGCGTTGTCAGCCAAGTCACGGGCACTGGCTCGCGAGAAGCTGCTCTACGACGGTTTGCTCGACGACCTCAACGCCGAACTCGCTACGCTCCAGGCCACCGGCCAGGCCCTGGCGGCACTGGATGTGCTCGCGACCCTGGCCGAGCGCGCCCGAGCCCTGGACTTCGTGCGCCCCGAACTGCCCGAGACACCGGGCATCACCATTCGTGCCGGTCGCCACCCGGTCGTCGAACAGGTCAGCGATACGCCCTTTGTTCCCAACGACCTGAGCATGGACGACGAGCGGCGAATGCTGGTGATCACCGGTCCCAACATGGGCGGCAAGTCGACCTACATGCGTCAGGCCGCCCTGATCACCCTGCTCGCCCACACCGGCAGTTTCGTGCCCGCCGATGCCGCCTCGATCGGCCCCGTGGACCGCATCTTCACCCGAATCGGCTCATCGGATGACCTCGCCGGCGGGCGCTCCACCTTCATGGTGGAGATGACCGAGACCGCCAACATCCTGCATAACGCCACCGACCACAGTCTGGTGCTGATGGACGAGATCGGGCGCGGCACCAGTACCTTCGATGGCCTGTCGCTGGCCTGGGCCAGCGCCGAACAGCTGACCCGCAGCCGCGCCTTCACGCTGTTTGCCACCCATTACTTCGAGATGACGGCTCTGGCCGAGCAGGCGGGCGGCGTGGCCAATGTTCACCTGACGGCCACGGAGCACAGGGAAGGCATCGTCTTCATGCACCGGGTGGAAGACGGTCCGGCCAGCCAGAGCTATGGCCTGCAGGTCGCCCAGCTGGCCGGCGTTCCCCAGGGCGTGATCGCCCGGGCGCGAGAAAAGCTCGCCACCCTCGAGCAGCAGGAGATCGACCAGGGCCAACGCAGCCTGCCCACGGACGAGAGCGCCGCGTCGAGCGTCACGCCACAACAGGCCGACCTCTTCGCCAGCGCACCGCACCCCGTGGTGGAAAGTCTGGGGAGTCTGGGGCTGGACGACATGACACCGCGTCAGGCACTGGAATGGCTGTACCACTGGAAGGAAAGGCTCTAGCCGCCTTGCGGTCGGCGTGGCGGGCCGACTAGAATGGGGTCGAAAAGCTCACTATATTATAAAAGCAACAGTTTTTATAACTTAAACTCATCATACGAGACCGATTGGCCGTGGCGCAACCCGGCCCGAGGAAGGGAGACAGACATGACATTCGTCGTCACCGAAAACTGCATCAAGTGCAAGTACACCGACTGTGTCGAGGTCTGCCCGGTGGACTGCTTCTATGAAGGCCCCAACTTCCTGGTGATCCACCCCGACGAGTGCATCGACTGCGCCCTGTGCGAACCGGAGTGCCCGGCCGAGGCGATCTATTCGGAGGACGAGCTGCCGGAGGGACAAGAGCAGTTCATCGAGATCAATGCCGAACTCTCCGAAACCTGGCCGAACATCACCGAGAAGAAGGACCCACCGGAAGATGCCGAGGAGTGGGATGGCAAGCCAGGCAAGCTAGAGCAGCTGGAGCGCTGACGAGGACGGGCAGACCATGGCCACCCTCGCCGGCCCTCGAGGCGGCGTGCGCAAGCATGGCCATGCACTGACCGGCAGGACACAAGAACGCCGAATGTCACTCGACATTCGGCGTTCTTGTATCTGCCCCATAATGACAAGAGGGGCACCAGACACAGAAAAGGCGGCCCGCAGGCCGCCCGCTCCTAGCTAATCCTCGAGCGAATCCTTTCGCCCTCCATCCTGCGAGTGCTGTCCATGCCCGGAGGCGACGTCCTGTCACACCAGGCGCACTCGAGACTGCATCCCGTGGCATCCTGCCGGAAGAGCTCCGCTCTCCCTTGTCCCGAGTACATTGTGGCACGCTTGCGGAGCTTCTCAAGTCGCCAGGATGGCATTCCAATGGGGGCTTCTTTACCCGCCTTCCTTTAAATATCCTTTATAATCAAAAAGATAAAAAAAGACCGATGCTCTACACACCGGTCTTCGCAGGGTTTTTGTCGTCAATGTCTTAGGCTATCTGTAGGAAATCTCTTACAAAATGACGAGCAAAAAACAACAGTGTTCGCTTATTGCCCCTTGATGGCGCCGCGCCCGGGGTAGTCCACTCGCCCATCCAGATCGCGCTCGATCACCAGCAGGCGGTTATACTTGGCGACGCGGTCACTGCGGCACAGTGAGCCCGTCTTGATCTGGCCGGCACTGGTACCCACGGCCAGGTCGGCGATGGTGGTGTCCTCGGTTTCACCGCTGCGATGCGAGATGACAGCCGTGAAGCCGGCATCCTGAGCCATCCTGATGGCATCCAGGGTCTCGGACAGCGAACCGATCTGGTTGAACTTGATCAGGATGGAATTGCCGATCCCCTCGTCGACACCGCGCTTGAGGATACGGGTGTTAGTGACGAAGAGGTCGTCGCCCACCAGTTGCACCTTGTCACCCAGCTTGTCGGTCAGCGCCTTCCAGCCGTCCCAGTCGGACTCATCCATGCCGTCCTCGATGGAGACGATCGGATACTGATCGCACAGCTCGGCCAGGTACTCGACGAAGCCGGCCGCATCAAAGGACTTGCCCTCACCGGACAAGGCGTACTGGCCATCCCGATAGAACTCGCTGGAGGCGCAATCCAGGGCCAGAGTGACATCACGACCGAGCTCATAGCCGGCATCCGCCACGGCCTGCTTGATCACCGCCAGCGCCTCGGCATTGGAGGCGAGATTCGGCGCGAAACCGCCCTCGTCACCCACGGCGGTCGCCAGGCCACGCTTGGCCAGTACCTTCTTCAAGGCATGGAACACCTCGGCGCCCATGCGCAGGCCTTCGCGGAAGCTCGGCGCACCCACCGGCTGGATCATGAATTCCTGGATATCGACATTGTTGTCGGCATGCTCGCCGCCGTTGAGGATGTTCATCATCGGCACCGGCATCAGGTACTGACCCGGCTGCCCATAGAGCTCGGCGATATGAGCGTAGAGCGGCATGCCCTTGGCATTGGCGGCTGCCTTGGCGGCCGCCAGGGATACCGCGAGAATCGCATTGGCGCCGAGCCCCGCCTTGTTATCGGTGCCGTCGAGCTCGAGCATGGCGCCATCGAGGCCTCGCTGGTCACGCGCATCCATCCCCACCAGACGCCCGCGAATCTCGCCGTTGATGGCCGCCACGGCCTTCGACACGCCCTTGCCAAGATACCGGGTCTTGTCACCGTCGCGCAGCTCGAGAGCCTCGCGGGAGCCGGTAGAGGCGCCACTGGGCGCGCAGGCTTCCCCCACGGCGCCGCTTTCCAGGCGCACTTCGGCCTGTACGGTCGGGTTGCCACGTGAATCGAGCACCTCGAGGGCGCGGATATCGACGATCTTGGTCATAGGTTGTGTCGTCCTTAAGCGAGTCAGTCAGCGTTGAAAAAATCAGGCAATCTCGAGTGCGTCAAACCCCTTCACCAGGTCATCCAGCGCCTTGAGCTGCGCCAGGAAGGGCTCGAGCTTGTCCAGCGGCAGGGCGCAGGGCCCGTCGCACTTGGCATTGTCGGGGTCCGGGTGCGACTCCAGGAAGAGTCCCGCCAGCCCCACGGCCACCCCGGCACGCGCCAGCTCGGCGACCTGAGCACGACGACCGTCGGCGCTGTCGGCACGTCCGCCGGGGCGCTGCAGGGAGTGGGTCACATCGAACAGCAGGGGGTAGCCGGTCTGCTTCATGTCACCGAAGCCGAGCATGTCGACCACCAGGTTGTTGTAGCCGAAGCTCGATCCCCGCTCACAGAGGATCAGGCGGTCATTGCCGGCTTCCTCGCACTTGCGCAGGATGTGACGCATCTCGTGGGGCGCCAGGAACTGTGGCTTCTTGATGTTGATCACGGCACCGGTTTCGGCCATGGCCACCACCAGATCGGTCTGGCGGGCCAGGAAGGCCGGTAGCTGGATGACATCGGCGACTTCCGCTACCGGCGCTGCCTGCCAGGGCTCGTGCACGTCAGTGATCACCGGAACCCCGAAGCGCTCCTTGATCTCGGCAAGCATCGCCACCCCTGCATCCAGGCCGGGGCCCCGGAAGGAATGGATGGAACTGCGGTTGGCCTTGTCGAAGCTGGCCTTGAACACATAGGGCATGCCGAGCCGCGAGGTGACCTCGACATAGGCCTCGGCGACCTCCAGGGCCAGTTCCCGGGACTCCAGCACGTTCATGCCGCCGAACAGGGTCAGCGGCAGTGAATTACCGACCCGAAGGCCGGCGAATTCGATGGGACGTTCGGGGTCGGTCATCGGTCTCACTCCTGCGGGGTGGACTGGGCGCGGTTGCGTATCGCCTTGTGTTCCAGGGCCGCACTGACGAAGCCGGTGAACAGCGGGTGGCCATCACGGGGCGTCGAAGTGAACTCCGGGTGAAACTGACAGGCCACGTACCAAGGATGATCGGGCAGCTCGACCATTTCCACCAGGGAGTTGTCGACGCTCTTTCCGGACACCACCAGGCCGGCCTTTTCCAGGGCGTCGACGAACTGGTTGTTGACCTCGAAGCGATGACGATGGCGCTCGACGATCTCGTCGTCGCCGTAGGCCTCGCGAGCCCGTGTCCCCGATGCCAGGCGGCATACCTGCCCGCCCAGACGCATGGTACCGCCCAGATCCGAGGCTTCGTCGCGAAGTTCGATATTGCCTTCCGGGCTGATCCACTCGGTAATGAGACCGACCACCGGGTGCCGGGTCTCGCGGGTAAACTCGGTGGAATTGGCGTCGTCCCATCCCGCCATGTGGCGGGCAAACTCGATCACCGCCACCTGCATGCCGAGGCAGATTCCCAGGAAAGGAATATGGTTTTCCCGGGCGAACCGGGCAGTGGCGATCTTGCCTTCGACGCCGCGCTCGCCGAAACCGCCGGGCACCAGGATCGCATCCTTGCCGGCCAGCCGCTCGGGACCATGACGTTCGATGTCTTCGGAATCGACGTAATCGATGTTGACCTTGATCCGGGACTGGATACCGGCATGAGTCAGCGCTTCATTGAGCGACTTGTAGGCATCGAGCAGCTCCATGTACTTGCCGACCATGGCGATGTTGATCGACTTGAGCGGATTGAGCTTGGCATCGAGCACCCGAATCCATTCGCCGAGATCCGCTTCGCCGGCCGTGAGGCGCAGCTTGTCGCAGACGATTTCGTCAAGGCCATGCTCATGCAGCATCAGGGGGATGCGATAGATGGTATCGGCATCCTGCAGCGGCACGACGGCACGCTCTTCGACGTTGGTGAACAGCGCGATCTTGCGTCGCTCGCTTTCCTCCAGCTCCACCTCGCTACGGCAGATCAGGATATCCGGCTGGATACCGATGGAACGCAGTTCCTTGACACTGTGCTGGGTCGGCTTGGTCTTGGTCTCGCCGGCCGTCTTGATGTAGGGCACCAGCGTCAAGTGCATGAAGATCGCCCGGCTGGCGCCCAGCTCGCTTCTGATCTGACGAATCGACTCGAGGAACGGCAGCGATTCGATGTCCCCCACGGTGCCACCGATCTCGACCAGCGCCACATCGAAGCCTTCGCCACCCTCATAGACACGACGCTTGATCTCGTCGGTGATGTGGGGAATCACCTGCACGGTACCGCCAAGATAGTCGCCGCGACGCTCCTTGCGCAGCACGTGCTCGTAGACACGGCCGGTCGTGAAGTTGTTGGCCTGGGTCATCTTCGTGCGAATGAAGCGCTCGTAATGCCCCAGGTCGAGGTCGGTCTCGGCGCCATCCTCGGTGACGAACACCTCACCATGCTGGAAGGGGCTCATGGTGCCCGGGTCCACATTGATATAGGGGTCGAGCTTGAGCATGGTGACCTTGAGGCCGCGCGCCTCCAGGATAGCCGCCAGCGAGGCCGACGCGATGCCCTTGCCGAGTGAGGACACAACGCCGCCGGTCACGAAGATATATCGTGTCATGAAGAACCTGTCGAAACGTGATCGGTAGGCCCGGCAGGAAGCCGCGCCAGGATGGGGCCACAGAATAGCAGATGAAGACCAATGGCTCAATTTGGGCACCAAGCGCCAAGCAGGATCATGGAGAGGACTCCAAGGCCGCGGCTTACACGTCCAGGTAGTCGAGAATCCCTTCGCCAGCCTGTCGTCCTTCGAACACGGCGGTCACCACCAGGTCCGAACCGCGCACCATGTCGCCACCGGCAAAGATCTTTTCGTTGGTGGTCTGGAAGGCATAGGCACCCTCTTCGGGCGCCTTGACCCGCCCTCTCTCGTCGAGCTCGATGCCGACAGTCTCGAACCAGGGCGCCGGGCTCGGCTGGAAACCGAAGGCGATGACCACCGCATCGGCGGGTACCACTTCTTCAGAACCGGGTACGACCTCGGGACGCTGACGACCATTCTCGTCGGGTTCACCGAGACGCGTCCGCACGACCTTGATGCCCTCGACCCGGTCCTCGCCGACCACCGCCACCGGCTGACGGTTGAACAGGAAGTCCACGCCTTCTTCACGCGCATTGGCGACCTCCTTGCGCGAACCGGGCATGTTCTCCTCATCGCGGCGGTAGGCACAGGTCACGGAAGCGGCACTCTGGCGGGTGGCGGTGCGATTGCAGTCCATGGCGGTGTCGCCACCGCCCAGTACCACGACCTTCTGGCCTTCGAGGGAAACATAGTCCGTCGGGTCCGTCTCGAACCCCAGGCAGTGATTGACGTTGGCGACCAGGTAGTCGAGCGCCTTGTGCACGCCCGGCAGGTCCTCGCCGGGGAAACCGCCCTCCATGTACTTGTAGGTGCCCATGCCGAGAAAAACGGCGTCGTACTGCTCGAGCAGCTCGTCGAAGGGCATGTCTCGACCCACGTCGACGCCCAGGCGAAACTCCACGCCCATCTCCTCGAATACCGCGCGACGACGCTCCATCACGGTCTTCTCGAGCTTGAACTCGGGAATACCGAAGGTCAGCAGCCCGCCGATCTCCGGATACTTGTCGAACACCACCGGCTTGACGCCGTTGCGCACCAGGATATCGGCGCAACCGAGCCCCGCCGGGCCAGCACCGATGATCGCCACCTTCTTGTCGGTCCAGGTGACCCTGGACATGTCCGGACGCCACCCCATGGCGAAGGCGGTGTCGGTGATGTACTTCTCCACCGAACCGATGGTCACCGCACCGAAGCCATCATTGAGGGTACAGTCACCCTCGCAGAGCCGGTCCTGGGGGCATACCCGGCCACACACCTCGGGCAGCGAGTTGGTGCGATGAGACATCTCGGCCGCTTCCAGGATGTTGCCCTCGCTGACCAGTTGCAGCCAGTTGGGAATGTAGTTGTGAACCGGGCACTTCCACTCGCAGTAGGGGTTGCCGCAGTGCAGGCAGCGATGCGCCTGCGACGCTGCGTCCTGGGGCTTGAAGGGCTCGTAGATCTCGGCGAACTGTTTCGCTCGGGTACGAGCCGGCTTCTTCTCGGGGTCCTGGCGACCCACATCGATGAACTGAAAGTCGTTGCTCAGACGGTTGGCCATGTTATGTGCTCCTCTCTGCGGGCTGACTCGGGACGACGACGCGACACATTCATTCCGGCTGACGCCTGGATTGGGCCAGCAGGCTGGCGAGGCTCGCCGCCTTGGGCTTGACCAGCCAGAAGTGGCGAATGAAGTCGCTGAAGTCCTCAAGGATGTCGCGGCCGCGCTGCGAACCGGTGTGTTCGACATACTCCTCGATGATCTCCCGCAGGTGTCGTCGATGGGCCTCCATGGCCTCGGTATTGACGCGGTGGATCTCCACCAACTCATGGTTGTACTTGTCGACGAAGGTGCGGTCCTCGTCCAGCACATAAGCGAAGCCGCCGGTCATGCCGGCCCCGAAATTGACACCGGTCTTGCCGAGTACCGCGACCAGGCCGCCGGTCATGTACTCGCAGCAATGATCGCCAGCACCCTCGATCACCGCATGGGCGCCAGAGTTGCGCACCCCGAAGCGCTCGCCGGCGGTGCCGGCGGCGAACAGCTTGCCGCCGGTGGCGCCGTACAGGCAGGTGTTGCCGATGATCGCCGTCCTGTGGCTCTCGAAACGACTCTCCCGCGGCGGCACGATCACGACTCTGCCGCCGTTCATGCCCTTGCCGACATAATCGTTGGCATCCCCCTCCAGGTAGAGTTCGAGGCCTCGGGCATTCCAGACCCCGAAGCTCTGCCCGGCCACACCACGGAAGCGCGCGGTCACCGGGGCATCCTCGAGGCCCGCCTCGCCGTATCGCTTGGCGATGGCACCGGAGGCCAGGGCGCCCACGCTTCGATCGCAGTTGGTGATGGAAAATGCGAACTCTCCGCCGGACTTGTCCTCGATGGCCGCCTTCAGCGCCTCGAGCACCTCCTGGTTCTTGGCGCCCGGGTCATGGGGCACATTGCGATCGACACGACAGAACTGCGGCGCCTCGGCCGGCACGAAGTCGTTGGTCATCAGCGGCGACAGATCCAGCCGGCGTTGCGACGGCGTCACGCCCTCGATCGCCTCGAGCAGGTCGGTGCGACCGATCAGGTCGGTAAGCCGGCTCACGCCCAGCATCGCCATCAACTCGCGCACTTCCTCGGCGATGAAACGGAAGTAGTGCTTGACCATGTCGACGGTGCCACGGAAGTGCTCGTCCCGCAGATACTGGTGCTGGGTCGCCACGCCGGTGGCGCAGTTGTTGAGATGGCAGATACGCAGGTACTTGCACCCCAGCGCGACCATCGGTGCGGTGCCGAAACCGAAGCTCTCGGCGCCGAGGATCGCCGCCTTGATGACGTCGAGCCCGGTCTTGAGACCGCCGTCGGTCTGCAGGCGGATCTTGTCGCGCAGGCCATTGATCCGCAGCGCCTGATGCACTTCGGGAAGCCCCAGCTCCCAAGGGCTGCCGGCATGCTTGATGGACGTCAGCGGGCTCGCCGCGGTGCCGCCGTCATAGCCGGAGACGGTGATCAGGTCAGCATAAGCCTTGGCCACACCGGTGGCGATGGTGCCGATGCCGGGCTCGGAGACCAGCTTCACCGAGACCTGGGCGTCCGGGTTGACCTGCTTGAGATCGAAGATCAGCTGAGCCAGGTCCTCGATGGAATAGATGTCATGGTGCGGCGGCGGCGAGATCAGCGTCACGCCGGGCACCGAGTAGCGCAACCGAGCGATCAGTTCATTGACCTTGCCGCCGGGCAGCTGGCCGCCCTCGCCTGGCTTGGCGCCCTGGGCCACCTTGATCTGCAGTACCTCGGCATTGGCTAGATAGGCCGGCGTGACGCCGAAACGCCCGGAGGCGATCTGCTTGATCTTGGAGCTCCGGATGGTGCCGTAGCGAGCCGGATCCTCGCCGCCCTCACCGGAATTGGAGCGCCCTCCGGTCTCGTTCATGGCCTGGGCCAAGGCCTCGTGGGCCTCCGGGCTCAGGGCGCCCAGCGACATGCCGGCACTGTCGAAACGTGGCAGCAGGTCCTCGACGGGCTCCACGTCTTCCAGCGCCAACGGCGTTTCGGCGGGCTTGAGTCGCAGCAGGTCACGGATGGTGGCCGGGTCGCGCTCATTGACCAGGGACGCGAACTTCTTCCACTTGGTGTAATCGCCCTCCTGCACCGCCTCCTGCAGGGACTTGACCACATCCGGGTTGTAGGCGTGGTACTCGTGGCCATGCACGTACTTCATCAGGCCGCCCTGAGAAATACCCTTGCGCGGTTTCCAGGCATCCTTGGCCAGCAGTTCCTGCTGCAACTGCAGCTCGGAGAAGCCGGTGCCCTCGATACGCGAGGCCATACCGGTGAAGCACATGTCCATGACCTCGGAGGACAGGCCCACGGCCTCGAACAGCTGGGAACCACGATAGGAAGCCAGTGTCGAGATCCCCATCTTCGAGAGGATCTTGAACAGCCCCTTCTGCAGGCCCTTGCGGTAATTCTCGCGGGCATCGGCCGGGTTGCCGACCAGCTCGCCGGTACGGTGCATGTCGGCCATGACCTGATAAGCCAGCCAGGGATAGACCGCGGTGGCCCCCACGCCGAACAGCACCGCCATCTGGTGAGCATCCCGGGCATAGCCGGTCTCGACGATCAGATTGACGCGAGGGCGCAGGGCCAGGCGCCCCAGGTGATGGTGCACCGCTCCCACGGCCAGGGCCGCATGGATTGGTAGTTGCCCCTTTGCCAGGTCGGCGTCGGAGAGCACCAGCAGCACCGTGTCACCCCGGGCGGCCTGCTCGGCCTCGGCACACAACGCCTGCAGCGCTCCCTTGAGCCCCGTCGTCTCGGGATCATAACCCAGCGACAGTGTGCGGCTGGCGAAGGCCGGATCCTCATGGGTGACCAGAGCCGTGAACTTGCGAGGCGACAGCACCGGGGTGGTCAGGATCAAGCGATGCGCATGTTCCGGCGTCGCCTGAAAGACATTGAGCTCGGCGCCGATGCAGCTCTCCAGCGACATCACGATCGATTCGCGCAGCGGGTCGATGGCCGGGTTGGTGACCTGGGCAAACTTCTGGCGGAAGTAGTCGGTCAACAGCCGCTGCTTGCCGGACAACACCGCCATGGGGGTGTCATCCCCCATGGACCCCACCCCCTCCTGGCCACTTTCGGCCAGGGGGCGAAATACCTGGTCGCGTTCCTCGAAACTGATCTGGAACATCTTCTGCTGCACGGCCAGGGCATCGGCATCCATGTTCTGGAAGCGCGCCAGCTCGGTGAGCGCCGATTCCAGATAATTGGCCTCCTGCTTGAGCCAGCGCTTGTAGGGATAGGCCGACTTGAGTCGCGAGTCGATGTCTTCGGTATGCAGCACCTCGCCGGTCTTGGTGTCCACGGCCAGGATCTGGCCGGGGCCGACGCGGCCCTTGGCCACCACGTCCTCGGGCTTGTAGTCGTAGGTACCGATCTCGGAGGCCAGGGTGATATAGCCGTTCTTGGTGATCACCCAGCGCGCCGGGCGCAGACCATTGCGGTCGAGCATGCAGACCGCCTGGCGGCCATCGGTCATGACCACGCCGGCCGGGCCGTCCCAGGGCTCCACATGCATGGAGTTGTATTCATAGAAGGCACGCAGGTCGCCATCCATGATCTCGACGTTCTGCCAGGCCGGCGGCACCATCATGCGCACCGCGCGATGCAGATCCATGCCGCCGGTGAGCAGCACCTCGAGCATGTTGTCCATGCTCGAGGAGTCGGAGCCGGTGGTATTGACGATCTCGTCGAGTTCGGCGATGTCGGGCAGCCTGTCGCTCGCGAAGTTTTCCTTGCGCGAGTTCGCCCAGCCACGGTTGGCCTGGATGGTGTTGATCTCGCCATTGTGGGCCAGCAGCCGAAATGGCTGAGCCAGCGGCCAGCGCGGCGCCGTGTTGGTCGAGAAGCGCTGATGGAAGACGCAGATGGCCGTCTCCAGGCGGGTATCGCCCAGATCGTGATAGAAGGCGGGCAGGTCCACCGGCATCACCAGGCCCTTGTAGGACACCACCTCGGGCGATAACGAACAGACATAGAAGTCCTCGTCGTCGCACAGGGCCTGTTCGGCGCGGCGACGCGCCATGAACAGCTCCACATCGAAGGTGTCCGAGGCCGTCTCGCCAGGTTCGACGAACAGCTGACGGATACGCGGCAGACAGTCCAGCGCCATGGGGCCACAGACGCTGGGGTCCACCGGCACCTCGCGCCAGCCCAGCACCTTGAGGCCGCGTGCCTCGAGTTCGCGTTCGAGGGTCTCACGCCCCCGCGCCTCCCGGGTGTCGTCGTCGGGCAGAAAAATGGAGCCGACCGCGAAACGCTCGCCGAGCTCCACACCGAGCGCCTCATGGGCCATCTCGCGCATGAAGGACTCGGGCATTTTCAGCAACAGGCCGCAGCCGTCGCCGGTCTTGCCATCGGCGGCGATGCCGCCACGGTGCGTCATGCAGGTCAGCGACTCGATGGCGGTCTTCAGCAAGTCGTGGCTGGCCTGTCCCTCCATGTGGGCGATCAGGCCGAACCCACAGTTGTCACGGAATTCGTCGGGCTGGTGGAGACCTCGGTTCATGGACGTGCCTCAGCTACGAAGTATGTTTTATTTGCAGATATTATGTGTTATATTTATATGTTTTTTCTTTTTACACAGAGCCCCTGTTCGGGGCTCTCAACTGCACGGCAAAAGGCCGATCAGAATAGCCAGCCCCCACTCTCGACGCAACGCCCCTCGTCTCTTCCACCCCCTGTTTTCTCCGGCAAATCCGTGACTTGCACAACCATTCAATAAAAAAACCCTACCAACTCAACGGCTTGCAAAGTGCTTGAGAGTCACTCCAGGCCTCGACACCAATAATAAGACTTTAGTCGCAAAAGCGCTCACCACCCCATGCCGATATGGCATATGGCATGCGAATTAATGCAAGTCGAGCCCCCATGACGACGACGCCCGCGGCAAATGCGCGGGCGTCGTCGTTGGCACTCGGCTCCTGTCCTCTGCTATTGCCGGGGAAAATTCTCCAACAGCTCCCCCAACATCTCGGGGGGCGTCTCGTCATGAATGCAGGCATCACCGAGACGACGCAACAGAATCAGGCGCAACCGCTCGTCCAGATTCTTCTTGTCCAGACGCATCAGCGACAGGAAGTCCGCCTCGCCCATGCCGGCCGGTGCCGCCAGCGGCAACGATGCGGCCTCGAGGATCGCACGGACCCTGGTCACGTCATCCTCCTCGAGCCAGCCCAGCCGATGCGACAACTCGGCGGCCATCAGCATGCCGGCTCCCACGGCTTCGCCATGCAGCCAATGCCCATATCCCTGGTGAGCCTCGATGGCGTGACCGAAGGTGTGCCCTAGATTGAGCAGTGCCCTCACTCCCTGCTCGGTCTCATCCTCGGCCACGATCTCGGCCTTGAGACTGCAACTGCGCTCGATGGCAGGCGTCAGGGCATCGACCTCAAGACGCCGCAATGCCGGCATCCGTGCCTCCAGCCAGGACAGGAAGGCGTCATCTCGAATCAGACCATACTTGATCACTTCGGCCAGCCCGGCAGACAGCTCGCGAGGCGGCAGGCTCGCCAGGGTATCCGTGTCGATCAGCACCGCCCGGGGCTGCCAGAAGGCCCCGATCATGTTCTTGCCGCGCGGGTGATTGACCCCCGTCTTGCCACCGACCGAAGAATCCACCTGGGCCAGCAGCGTCGTGGGTATCTGGATGAAGGCGACACCGCGCTGATAACTGGCGGCAGCATAGCCGACCATGTCGCCGATCACCCCGCCCCCCAGGGCGATCAGAGTACAGCGACGGTTGAATCCGGCCGCCAGCAGGGCGTCCCAGATGCGCTCGACGCTTGCCAGCGTCTTGGTCGCCTCACCATCGGGCAACACCAGCGCATGAACCTCCAGTTCGTCCGGCAACCCACGCTTGAGCGCGTCCAGATACAGCGGCGCCACGGTCTCGTTGGTCACCACCATCACCTGGCGACCGGCGAGATGAGGCATCAACCACTGGGGGTCGCCCAGCAACCCCGGACCGATGTGGATGGGGTAGCTGCGCTCGCCCAGCGCCACGCGCAGGGTACTGAGAGCATCATGGGAGGGCGGGACATCATGAGATGGCGTCATGGAATCAGGCCTTGCATTGGAGTGGATCGACCAGGCGCTCCACGCGACGCAGGATATCGCCCGCCACGGCGCGCGGCCCCCGTCGGTCGGTGCGCACGATGATATCGGATGTCGCCTGGTAGAGCGGATCGCGCAACACAAACATTTCTTCGAGCACCTGGCGGCGATCATCACGCTGCAGCAGCGGGCGATTGCGATCCTTGGCAGTGCGCCGCAGTTGCTGGCTCACGGTGGTATAGAGATAGATGACGGTACCGCTTTCGCGCAGGACCCGACGATTTTCCTCGCGCAGCACGGCCCCTCCGCCAGTGGCGATGACCACCTGCTCGCGCTCGGCCAGCTCACGAATCATCTGGGCCTCGCGATCGCGAAACCCCGACTCGCCCTCCACATCGAAGATCCAGGGAATATCGGCGCCGCAACGCGACTGGATCTCGTGATCGCTGTCGAGGAAGTCTCGTGACAGGTCGGCCGCCAGCAGGCGGCCGATGGTGCTTTTCCCGGCCCCCATGGGGCCGACCAGGATCAGATTGGGTAATGCCGGCATCAGTGAGTCGCCAGGTTGTCGTCCAGTATTCGGGGCGTGATGAATACCAACAACTCTACCTTATCGCTGCTGTTCTCGGTATAGCGAAATAGATGGCCAATCAGCGGAAGATCGCCAAGCAGAGGCGTCTTGAACAGTTGATGCACCTGCTCGGTGGTGAGAATCCCGCCCAGCACCACGGTATCACCATCATCGACCAGCACCTGGGTGGCGATCTGATTGGTATCGATGGCTGGCGCCCCACCGAAGGTTTCCTGGGCGACAGTATCGTTGTTGATCGCAAGCTCCATGATGATTCGGTCGTCGGGGGTGATCTGGGGTGTGACCTCCAGGGACAGGACCGCCTCCTTGAACTCGACATTGGTCGCACCGCTGGATGTCGCCTCCTGGTAGGGGATCTCGGTACCCTGCTTGATCAACGCGGTACCT
Organism: Halomonas sp. I1; assembly: GCF_032334135.1. Taxonomy (NCBI): domain Bacteria; kingdom Pseudomonadati; phylum Pseudomonadota; class Gammaproteobacteria; order Oceanospirillales; family Halomonadaceae; genus Halomonas; species Halomonas sp. I1. The sequence goes on along the minus strand of NZ_JAVXUS010000004.1, from coordinate 10,953 downwards.
TGATTGGCGGTGATCACCCTGGGCTGGGAAATGATTCGACTCTTGCCTTCGCTTTCCAGGGCGCGCAGCTCCAGGTCGAGCAACACATCCCCGGACAGATAGCCGAACCCGAAGGTGGTGGCCGGTGAACGAGCACTCCCCAGGTCCACGGTCAAGCCGCCACGCTCGGCCACACCGCTGGAGGCGCCACGAGCATTGAGTCCGTTCGGCGTACCACCCTCGCCGACGGACAGCCCCCAGTCGACACCCAACTCGCGCGCCACGCTGTCCCGGGCGATGACGATACGCGCCTCGATACGTACCTGTCGCACCGCCACATCGAGGCGCGCCAGCATACGCTGGACCGCGGCAATGCGCTCGGCGGTATCCTGTATCACCAGGGTGTTGGTGCGCACGTCCACGGCGACCCGACCGCGCTTCGTCAGCAGGCCCACCCCCTTCTCACCTCGCAGCATACCCGCCAGATCCGCCGCCTTGGCATACTTGATGCGCAGGTGCTCGGTCACCAATGGCGACTCGGGCATGATGTGCCCGGCTCCTGCCTCTGCACTTCCTCGCCTCGTCAGCTCCTCGACGGGCGCCACCATGATGACATTACCCCGTCGACGGCTGGCCAACCCGTGGCTTTCGAGTATCAGCGCCAGGGCCTGCTGCCAGGGCACCTCCTCGAGGTTCAGCGTCACTCGACCGGAAACACCGTCGCTGGCCACCAGGTTGAGATCGGTGACATCGGCGATGGCCGCCAGCGCGGTACGTATCGAAACATCCCGAAGGTTGAGCGAGATGGGGGGTACACCATCGTCGCCTCCCTCCTTCGCCCACACCTGACAGGCCAACACGGCCACGACCATCATGACCGGCACGACAGCGCTCACCGCGCCACTACGGGTTCTTGCCATATCCCCAGCCTCCATGCCGTGGGCGCGACGCCTCAGTCATCCAGCCTCAAGGTGACGTCACGCTCGTTCCAGCCTCCCTTGCCATCGGGGCGCCTCTCCACCAGGTGTATCGCCGTGCCAGCGACCGAGACGACGCGCCCTCGATAGGGCCTCAGATGATCACCGACCCCCACCCGACGCACACGCCCCTCCGGCGTCTTCATCAGTGCCCAGGACTTGCCAGCAATATGCAATGTCCCGACCAGGTCCAGCGTTTCGAGCGCATGTCCTTCCAGCGCTGGCCGTGCGCCGCCCCTCACCGACACCGCATTCCCTTCGATCCGACCTGCCTTTGGCACGATAAGCGAGAATGGATCGCGAGAATCGGCAAGCCGATAATCTGCCGACACTGGCCGCGACGCTGGCGACGGCTCTTCCATGGGCGGGGCAACGGCATCATCACGCCATGCCACGAGCCGTTTCTCCAGCGCTTCGAGGCCAGCGTCCTGACACCCTGCCATCAGCATCGCCAGCCACAGGGCACCGACCCGACGCCGGCCCATCATTCACCCCGCTCCCCGGCACTCGGCGGGCGAGCGCTGTACGCCCGGGCCTGCACCGACAGCTGCAACCGCCCCTCGGCCTTCACCAGCCGAACGTCATGCAGGGTCACCAGGCGTGGGAGATCGGCGACATCAGCGATGAACCCACCCAGCCGGTGATAGGGGCCGGTCACGCGAACCGACACTGGGTGAACGATGACGAAACGCGCTGGATCAACGACTTCAAGCCGTATCGCCTCGATGCTCAACTGGTGCTCGAGGGCCGCCGAGCCAATGTCGTCGATCAGCGACGCCATGTCGGCCCTCTCTGGAAAGGCTGTCGCCAGGCCGGCCAGATGCCGCTCGAGTACCATCACGCGTTCACGCACCCCCGGAAGGCGCGCGGCTCGTTCGACGTCATCACGATAACGCTCCAGCAACGCCGCCTCCTCGAGCTTGGCATCCTCCAGAGCCCTGGCGGTCGGCAATGCCAGATACATGTAAGTCACGGCAGACAGCACGACAACCAGCACGCCACAGCACAACCATTGCAGACCGAGGGGCCACCGGTCGGCGTCGCGGACATCCAGTTCGCGCCAGTCCAGCTGCATCAGCCGATGCCGGACCGATTGCCACCTCACGATGCCCCCTCTCTCTGGCCGGCCAGCACCACGCTCAATCGGAAATGCCACCCTTCCGGCAAGGGCTCCACTTCCGACAGCGACGGCGCTTCGAAGATGGGTGACGCCTCCAGCGCCTGCAACTGCGCGGCGATGCGCCGATGACTGTCGGCCGAACCACTCAACGCCAATAATCTCTCTCGCTGCTCGAGGGTCGAATAGTGCACCCCCTCCACCAGCGTGGCCACCAATCCATGGAAGGTCCTCAGGGTGTCGGTACGACTGTCGAGACGCTTGCGCAGTGCGGCCAGGCGCTGTTCGAGCTCGGTCATTCGCTCCTGTTGTCGCTCGAGCGCCAGAACAGCGGGCTCCAGCGCCTCGACATGGCGCTCGATGAGCGCATGGCGACGCTGCTGCGCATCCATCCGGGCCGCGTAATGACGATCCACGACACACCCCGTCGCCACACCGATCAACAGGGCACACAGCAGCATGACGCGCCAGCGTCGACGCCGCCTCTCGCGCCGCGTCTCGCGCCAGGGCAGCAGGTTGATCTCGACACTCATGCCACCCCTCGCATCGCCAGTCCGAAGGCGACCATCATGTCCGGGGCATCCGCCACCAGCGCCCGAACATCGACGCGCGAATCCGTTTTCAGGCCACGCAACGGGTTGATGACCGTCACTCGCATGCCGACCTTCTCCGCCAGGTGCCCCGCTAGCCCCGGCACGACGCTGGCCTTCCCCACCAGGGACATGTGCCTTACCTCAGGGCGACGCCCCGCGGTGTTATAAAGCTGCAGGGCTCGACCGAACTGCACTGCCAGGGATTCGACAAGGGGTTCCAGCACGCGGCAACGATACGCTTCCGGCGGGGTATTGCCGTGCGGGTCATGCCCTGCCTCGGGTGTACCGAGCCCGGAAGGGGCGTGACCCAGGGCAATGTCATGGCGGTAGGTAATGCGCCCACGATGCAAGATATAGAGCGTTCCGGTGTCGCCCCCGATATCCATCAACGCCACGCCTTCTCCCTCTTCCGTGGGGAAGGCAGCAGGACAGGCACCAGGAGCCGCCATCGCCCGCTCCACGGCGAAGGTGTCGACATCCACGACCATCGGCGTCAGGCCTGCACGGCTCAACAGCTCGGCACGCTGGGCGACGGCATGGCGACGACAGGCGACCAGCAGCACCGACTGCTGCCCGGCATCATCGACAAGCGGTCCACGAGACTGGAAATCGAAGGCGACTTCACCGAACGGAAAGGGGATGTGCTTGTCGGACTCGAGTTGAAGACGGGACTCGATGTCATCCTCGTCCAACGAGGCGGGAAGGTTCAGGGTCTTGACGATGGACGCCTCGGCCGGCACGGCGACACAAGCCTGCTTGCCAAGGGGACAGGCACCCGCCAATGCACGCGACAGGGCGTCGACGACGGCCTCTGTATCATGGACATGACGTTCGACCACAATGCCTGGCGACAAGGGCACAACGGCGTGTCCGGATACCCGCGGCTCGCCCCCCTTGAAACGAAGCTCGATGAGCCTGACGGCTGCCGAACCGATATCGACACCGATCAATCCCTTGTCGACTGCCTTGAATCGCCACATCGCTCACACTCTCCGGTGCGCGTCATGCCGCGGGCATCCAGCGCCTCCCTGCGCCTCGTCGGTCACTACCGCAAGCCCGTTCACCTAGGTTAGATGCCAATGGCAAATTCCGCACAAAAGCACTGTCGCCACCTGTCAACGCTGGTGGTCCCTTCCCCGTCTTCCTATAATGGCCATCGCATCGCACGACCACGCTTCGCACCTCGCTACGACGTTCTCGTTCTCAGCACGGATACCGCGTTTTCATGAAGTTCCTCAGAACCCTGGTTTTTTCAGCACTCTGGCTGCTGGTTTCACTTACCGCCGCCTCGGTGCTGGCCGTGGTCGGCGCGGCACTGTATTTCGCCCCGGGGCTACCGGACGTTCGCCAGTTGCAGGACTTCGAGCTGCAGACGCCGCTTCGCATCTTCACCCGCGACGGCAAACTAATCGGCGAGTTCGGCGAAGAACGGCGCATGCCGGTCGAATTCGACGATATTCCCCAGGACATGGTCCAGGCGCTGCTGGCCGCCGAGGACGCCAGCTATTTCGATCATCATGGGGTCGACCCCAAGGGACTGGCCCGGGCCGCTGTCGAACTGGTCGCCAGCGGCGGCGACATCCAGTCGGGCGGTTCGACCATCACCATGCAGGTCGCGCGAAACTACCTCTTGACCCTGGATCGCACCTACATCCGCAAGGTCCGCGAAATCCTGCTGTCACTGGAGATGGAGCAGATCCTCAGCAAGGAGGACATCTTCGAGCTCTACGTCAACAAGATCTTCCTCGGTCACCGCTCCTACGGCATCGCCGCCGCCGCCGAGGTCTACTACGACCGCCCGCTGGAGGAGCTGACCCTGGCCGAGCAGGCCATGATCGCCGGACTGCCCAAGGCTCCCTCTGCCTTCAACCCCCTGGCCAATGCCGAACGCGCCTTGATCCGCCGCAACTGGATCCTGTTCCGCATGCGAGACCTCGGCTTCATCGACCAGGACGCCTATCAGGAAGCCGTTCAAGCACCGGTCACCGCTCGGCGCCATGTCGCCAAGGCCGAAGTCCGAGCCGACTATGTCGCCGAAATGGCGCGTCAATTCGCCACTGAACGCTTCGGCGACAAGGCTTATACGGGGGGCTACCGGATCACCACGACCCTCGACAGCGAACTCCAGCCCATGGCCCGGCAGGCTCTGGCCAACGGTCTGATCGCTTACGATACCCGTCACGGCTGGCGCGGGCCCGAACAGACCGACATCCCGCGCAGCCTGGCCGAAGCCCAGGAGCGTACCGAGCGCCAGGGGCTTGAGGAAGAGCTCTCCGAATCCCCGGAAGTCATGGAAACCGCACGGCGTGCCGCCGAGCGCAGCCAGACCGAAGTGGAAGGCATAGAAGGCGATGTCAGCAACTGGTTGCAGGTGCTCGAACGCACCCCGGAGCTCGGCCCTCTGCAACCGGCCATCGTGGTCGAAAGCGAAGGGCGCGAGATGCGCGTACTGACCAGCGACCAGGAGATCAAGACCCTCGCCTGGGATGGACTCGACTGGGCCCGCCCCTATCGCAGTGCACACAGTCGCGGCGCGACACCCAACAGCGCCACCGACATTGCCACTCCTGGCTCGCTGGTCCGCATCATGCAACGCGAGGACGGCAGCTGGCGACTGTCTCAGCAGCCCGATGCCCAAGGCTCGCTGGTCGTCATGGCTCCCCGGACCGGGGCGATCCTGGCCCTGCAGGCCGGCTTCGACTTCGATGCCAGCAAATTCAACCGTGCCATCCAGGCCCGCCGCCAGTCAGGCTCCATCTTCAAGCCATTCATCTATCTGGCGGGGCTCGACAGTGGCGACGTGACCCCGGCCACCGTGATCAACGACGCGCCGGTGGTCATGAGCGACGGCAGTGACGAACTATGGCGCCCCAGCAACTCAAGCGGTGATTTTCTGGGCCCAACTCGACTCAGGGTGGGGCTGGCCCGCTCCCGCAATCTGGTCACCATTCGCCTGCTGCAATCGCTGGGGCTCGACCGCACCCTCGACTTCCTCGATGAATTCGGCTTCGACCCGGAGCGTCTGCCACATGGCCTCTCTCTCGCCCTGGGCAGTGCCAGCCTGACGCCTCTGGAGATGACGCGAGCCTATGCGACGCTCGCCAACGGCGGCTTTCGCGTCCAGCCCTGGTTCATCCAGCGCGTGACCCGCGGCGAGCACCATACCCTGGTGGACAAGGCAGACCCCAGGGTCGCCTGCCGCGATTGCACACCCGACCAGGACACCACCGAGATCGACGGTGAGACCTACCGGATCGCTCCCCGCATCGCCGATCCTGCCGCCGTCTACCTCCTGCGCGACATGCTTCGCGAAGTCGTCGAGCATGGCACCGCACGCGGCGCCCTGGCGCTGGAACGCGAGGATATCGTCGGCAAGACCGGCACCACCAACGACCAGCGGGATGCCTGGTTCGCCGGTTTCAACATGGACCTCGCCACGACCGTCTGGGTCGGCAAGGATGACAATTCACCCACCGCCGAGTATGGCTCCCAGGCCGCTTTGCCGATCTGGGTGGACTTCATGGGACAGGCGCTCGAGGGCCGCCCGGAGCGACTGCCCGAACGCCCCGAGGATATCGTCGAACGGCGCGTGGATCCCGACTCCGGTCGTCTCCTGCGTGACGACCAGGGCGGGGGGATCCAGGAACTGTTTCGTGCCGACCACCTGCCCGACTACCAGCCACGCCGCGTGGATCAGGAAGTCGAGCAGGAAAGCGGTTCGCAGGGCAGCGGTACTTATGAAGCGATTTTCTGACCCATCAGCGACGGGAGGCGGCGAATCCGCCGCTTCCCGTCGCTGACGAACGGGATGACCTGAACCCCTTCGCCGAGCTGTGACGGGAAACCATGACAATGACGCCGGCCCGAGGGCCGGCGTCATTGTCATGGTACGTCGAGCAGAGTGGCGGCGTCAGCCGCCATAGACGTCATCCACGGTCTGAAGTGGATAGTGCGAAGGATAGGGCCGACGCGCCACGCCCGAATCCACTGCCGCCTGGGCGACCGCCGAGGAAACGCGCTCGAGGAGACGAACGTCGATCGGCGTGGGAATGATATAGTCGCGGCCAAAGCTCATGGCGTCCTTCTCGTAGGCCTCCAGCACCACCTGGGGCACAGGCTCGCGGGCCAGATCCTTGAGCGCATGGACCGCCGCCACCTTCATTTCCTCGTTGATACGCGTCGCCCGCACATCCAGGGCACCCCGGAAGATAAAGGGAAACCCCAGTACATTATTGACCTGATTGGGGTAGTCCGAACGCCCTGTGGCCATGATCACATCCGGGCGTACCTCCCGCGCCAGATCCGGATGAATCTCCGGATCGGGGTTGGTGCAAGCGAAGACCACAGGATTGTCCGCCATCCGGCGTATGTGCTCCTCGGTCATCAAACCAGGACCGGAAAGCCCGACAAAGACATCGGCGCCCTCGATGGCGTCACCCAGGGTCCGCTTGTCGGTATCGACGGCGAACATCGCCTTGTACTGGTTGAGGTCCTCGCGGCCGCTGTGGATCACGCCCTTGCGATCCAACATCACCAGGTTCTCGGAACGCGCCCCACAGGCTACCAGCAATTTCATGCAGGCAATCGCTGCCGCGCCGGCTCCCAGGCAGACGATCTTCGCACTTTCCAGCGACTTGCCGGCAATATCCAGCGCATTGAGCATGCCCGCTGCCGTGACGATGGCGGTGCCATGCTGATCGTCGTGGAACACCGGGATGTTGCACCGCTCGATCAGGGCGCGCTCGATCTCGAAACACTCCGGCGCCTTGATATCCTCGAGGTTGATCCCTCCCCAGCTGTCGGCGATACGTGCCACGGTATCGATGAAGGCCTGAGGACTCTCGGCATCGACCTCGACATCGGTGGAATTGATGCCGGCAAAGCGCTTGAACAGCACCCCCTTGCCTTCCATGACCGGCTTGCTGGCCAGGGGGCCGAGATTGCCCAGGCCGAGGATGGCGCTACCATCGGAAATGACAGCAACCAGATTGCCCTTGCCGGTATAGAGATAGGCATTTTCCGGGTCCTGCGCGATCTCGCGAACCGGCTCGGCCACACCCGGGCTATAAGCCAGGGCGAGGTCTCGGGCAGTGGCGGTAGGCTTGGTCAGCTCCACCGACAGCTTTCCGGGAATGGGTTTCGCGTGATAGTCCAGCGCCGCCTGTCTCTTCGCGTCTGTCATGCTGAGGATCCGATCTGCGATTCAATAAGATACTCAGATTATAGAAAAAACTTCCATTTCTCAACTTAATGAAACTAGGCAATTTTTCACGGCAATTCAGCGATGATGGCATGTATTTACTGCAACTTATATCAAGTCGCCCATGCATAACGCATCCATTATTGCTGCATCGCAACTCATCGAGATGATGCCTTATTAACCCGGCAAGCTTTTATGTCGGGCTAATCGCGGCACAGGGACGTGCCGCCGCCGGCCGTCAGGCCGGCGCGAGCCCGCGCCACACCAGAAGATCCACGCATCTGCGCCAGCGTGGTGCGGGCGACAATCACATAGATCAGGACGATCTATGTGATGGCCAGGTTAATAAAAAAGAACCCGCCTCCAGGGCGGGTTCCTCTCGTCTCTTCGGCACGCGGCCGTGAGGCATTGCTCAGCGCTTGAGAGCAGCACCGAAGCGCTTGTTGAAGCGCTCGACACGACCACCGGTGGTGGCCTGCTTCTGCTTGCCTGTATAGAAGGGATGGCACTGAGAGCAGACGTCCAGGTACAGCTCCTGGTCGGCGGTAGAGCCCACGTCGAAAGTGGCGCCGCAGGAACAGGTCGCGCTGACCGTCTTGTAATTCGGGTGGATACCTTGTTTCATCTTGAGCCTCGCAAAGCTGTATGCCGCCACCTGATCTTCTGCCAGGCACCGCATACGGTTTATCGGAACGTGCAAACCGGCTGCCCGCGCCATCGCAGGGTGACGCGGCGGCGGAGCATTCTAGCAGAGCCGGCACCGGAGGCCAATTGTCCGTTTCTCCCCGCCCCATGCCCCGTGTACTGGGGGTCGCCATCCCCTCGCCCCTGCGACGACTGTTCGACTATCGCCCCGCAGGCCCGGCCCCGTCGGACGGCTGGCAACCGGGCTTGCGAGTACGCGTCCCCTTCGGGCGCCGCCAGGTAGTGGGCGTGGTCATCGAATGCCGCGATGAAAGCGAACTCCCGCTGGCCGACCTCAAGCCGATCGACGCCCGTCTGGACGAGACTCCCCTGCCCGACGACTGGTTATGGCTGTGCCGCTTCACCGCCCGCTACTACCAGCACGCCACCGGCGATACCCTGCACCATGCCATGCCCGCCCTGCTGCGCCAGGGCCGCGCCCTGACAGCACGCACTCGGGAACGCTGGGCCGTCACGCCGACGGGACGCGCCGACACCCCGCCGGGGCTCGAGCGCGCCCCACGCCAGGCCGCTCTGCTGGCCATGCTCCGCCAGCATCCGCACGGTCTGGTTACTCAGGCCGTGCTGGCCCAATCCTTCACCCGCGAGCAGCTCAAGGCGCTGGTCAACAAGGGGCTCATCGCACGTCACGAAGAACCCGTGACCGGCGGCGGCCCGCCGAAGGGCCCCTCACTGGCCGAGCCTGCCCTGCCCTTGAATGGCGAACAGGCCGCTGCCATGGGGGCACTCCATGAAGGGCTGGACACCTTCCACCCCTGCCTGCTGCATGGCGTCACGGGCAGCGGCAAGACCGAAGTCTATCTGCAACTGATCGAGGCGGTCATCGGCCGGCAGCGCCAGGCCCTGATCCTGGTCCCCGAAATCGGCTTGACGCCCCAGACGCTGGAACGCTTCCGCAAGCGTTTCCAGGTGCCGATAGTGTCGCTGCATTCCGGCCTCACCGATCATGAACGCCTGGATGCCTGGGAGGCCGCCGCCAACGGCCGAGCTCCCATCGTCATCGGCACCCGCTCGGCGATCTTCACGCCCCTGGCCCGACCCGGCGCGATCATCGTCGACGAGGAGCATGACGGCTCCTTCAAACAGCAGGAAGGACTGCGTTACCACGCCCGGGACCTGGCCGTCATCCGGGCCCATCGCCACGGCATCCCGGTCGTCCTCGGCAGCGCCACGCCCTCGCTGGAATCATTGCATCGCGCCCGGGTCGGCGACTACCGCCACCTGCGCCTGACCCGCCGAGCCAGCCGTCATGCCCCGGCCCGGCTGGAACTGGTCGATCTACGTGGCCGCCCTCGCCGGGGAGGGCTGATTGCCCCCGTCATCGACGCCATCTCGACGACATTGAGCGCCGGGCACCAGGTCCTGGTCTTCATCAACCGTCGCGGCTTCGCCCCCACTCTGGCCTGCCACGCCTGCGGCTGGCTGGCCGAGTGCAACCACTGCGATGCGCACATGACCCTGCATCGCCAGCCGGCGCTGCTGGCCTGCCACCACTGCGATCATCGCCGCGGCCTGCCCGACGCTTGCCCCGATTGCGGCAGCGCCGACCTGCGCCCCCTGGGCAGCGGAACGGAACGCACCGAAGAAACCCTGGCGGAGCGCTTTCCCGACACACCGGTGCACCGTATCGACCGCGACAGTACCCGGCGACGCGACGCTCTGGAACGTACGCTCGGAGAAGTGCGCCGGGGCGATCCCTGCCTGCTGGTGGGCACCCAGATGCTGGCCAAGGGCCACCACCTGCCACACGTCAACCTGGTCGTCGTGGTCAACGCCGATGCCGGCCTCTATGCCAGCGACTTTCGTGCTCTGGAGCACAGCTCCCAGCTCCTGGAACAGGTCGCCGGCCGCGCCGGCCGCGCTTCCCATCCCGGGCGCGTGCTGGTACAGACCCTGCACCCCGATGACCCCAACCTCCGGCTCCTGGCGGCTCAAGGCTACGACGCCCTGGCCGAGCAACTACTCGAGGAAAGACGCGCCGCCAGCCTGCCCCCCTTCCGCTTTCTGGCACTATTGCGCCTGGAGAGCCCACGCGAGCACGACGTCAGCGCACTCGGCGACCGCGCCGCCGACGCCACCCGACAGCATATCGAACAACGCGGCCTGGACGTCGACTGCCTCGGTCCCGTCCCCGCCCCCATGGAACGCCGCCAGAACCGCTACCACATGCAGATCATGCTCGGCGCCGACAGACGCAGTCGTCTTCACGAAGCCGGCGCCTGGCTCATCGCCTGGCTGGAAGCCGAACCCGCCGCACGGCGTGTACGCTGGTCGCTGGATATCGACCCGCAGACCCTCGCCTGAAAGCCGTAAGCCGTAAGCCGTAAGCCGTAAGCCGTAAGCCGTAAGCCGTAAGCCGTAAGCCGTAAGCCGTAAGCCGTA